>JBJENU010000001.1:0-4278 GCA_051880355.1 Lachnospiraceae bacterium
AGTCTTGGCAACATTTGCCATGGCAACTACATAAGAGCCAATCTCACCTCCGATAAGCGTACCAATCTGTCCGATTATGGTACCTATGATAAGGGTTGAGAACAGTCCCAGTGCCATACCGCTTAAACCATCAATAAATACATGGTTAAGGACTTTTTTTAGTTTTTCCATAATTTTCCTCCGTAAGCAAAAGACAGCTGTAAACTTTCCGGTATATACAGCTGTCTTGTCAGCTTTTTAATATTCAATATGCAATATAACACAAAAATATCTAAAAAGCAATCTTTATTTAATTTTTTTAATGTCTTTAGTATCAATCTGGTCTGAATCCACAAAAAGCTCAATTATGCCCCTTGATTTTTTGAAGCACTCAATAAGTTTTGGATTGAACTCACCGCATTCACCCGTGACCAATTTCACGTAAGCCTTGTCCTTACTGTAACTCTGCTTATAAATTCGCTCACTTATAAGTCCGTCATAGACGTCTGCAATTGACACAAGCTGTGCTGAAAACGGAATATCATCCCCTGCCAGCCCGTCAGGATAGCCCTTGCCGTCATACCTCTCGTGATGGTGGCGGCACACATCATAGGAAATCTGATACTGCTTTTTATCCTGAATTTCACCAAGACACTTGAGTATCTCACAGCCTTTGGTAGTGTGACTTTTCATAACCTCCATTTCATCAGGGGTGAGGCGTCCCGGCTTAAGAAGAATACTCTCAGGAATTGCAATTTTTCCTATGTCATGAATTGCCGCCGCTCTGATAATAGACTCTGTATCTTCCTCGTTCAAGCCGTCCTGGGGATACATCTGCATATAAGCTCTGGCAAGAATCATTACAATTCCTTTAACATGATGAATATGCTTTTCCGTTGAAAATCCCCTGAACTCAATAACATTGCTTATGGCATCTGTAAATTTGTCGTAAAACTCGCCAAGCAGCTGCTTCTGCTCCAACAGCTGTTTGTTGGAATTGTCAAGCATATCCTTGACCTGCTGCTTACTTTTCTGCATTTTATAAATATTTTCAATTCGCTTTAAAACAACCTGTGAAACAAAAGGCTTTGTGATAATATCAGCTACACCGTACTCATAACACAGCAGTGCCGACGGCATATTGGACTCTGCCGTAACAAGAAATACCGGTATCTTTTCAGTTATGCCTCTGGCGCTGAGAATCTGAAGTACCTGGGCACATGGTATCTCTGTCATTATCAGGTCGATAATAATAACTCCAATATCATTTAGATTATTGTTAATCTCAAGGATTGCCATCTTACCGCCCAAAGCCCTGATTACATCATATTTTGATTCAAATATCATCCCAAGTGCAGACAGTGTCTGCTCATCTCCGGCAGCTATAACTATCTTTTTATCCATAGCTTCCCTCCCAAATCAATTTATTTTATCTTATCTCTGGTCAAAATTATTCTCTTCTGACATTCCTGAATTTCCCGCATCACTCCGTTAATTGCGACCCACACACCTTCCTGGATTGAATCCCGGACATTGATATATGCATTCATTGCTTTATTTTTTACCTCTGTCAGACGTTCAATCTCACAGACCAGCATTCTTTTCTGATTATCCTTCATATCAATTGCCATACAGGTTCTTGTGTAAAGAGGATTTTGCAGAACTTCTTCCCCAAGGAGTCCTTCCATCTTGTCACGCCCTTCTATGAGCTGGCTTAATTCCTCCTCCACCTTGTCAAGAGCCTGCTTAAGTGGCGTTATCTTACCGGTAATCCAGGCGCTGTCACCAACATTGATGAGAAGCCTTGTGGCGCCGTTACTTCCGATTATGGCGCTTTCAACGGCATGAGCGGCAATAATTTCCCCGCCCAGAATTCTTGCCTTACCGCCCTTGGTGACAACTTTTCCTTCTGTCTCAAGATGGCAGTTAAGGAAATAGTTTCCCTCAATTCCATCTCGGGCAGATACAGTGGCTCCTTCAAAAAAGTTGCCCATAACACGGCCATTGGAGGTTATGTATCCTTGTCCGCCTGCATTCATGCCACGTTTCAAAACAACATTGCGCCCGGCTTTAATTACCGCAGCTCCAACGAAGCCTTCGATTATGACATCGCCTCCGGCCTCAATCATGGCCATATCCGTCACATCTCCATTAACCAATACCGTTCCGTCATACTTTACACGTCCGTTGTATCTGTTAACATCGCCTTGAATTGTATAAATACTTGATACGGTAATTACACCGGCTATCTCATCAAACTGTACACACCCGGCCTCTACCGCAATATATGTCTCATTTTTCTGGTCATATCTGTACCCTATGCCTGTAAGTTTGGGCAAATCCTTGCCTTTTGTTGCACGGATTATTGCCCCATTGACAGTCACTCCATCCTTACCTTCCGTGGCAGGATGATATTTTACAAGATTCTCACCTGCATTAACTTTATTGGCAACAACTATGCAGGTATAGTCAACCCTTCCGTCTGCAAGCAGCTTCGGTCCCTGGGGTACATTGCTCTCAAAAAACTTCTCATACCATCCGTCATCGCCGTTTTTAACGCAGCTGCCCATGGCTACTCGTACTTCCTCACCCCGCGCTCCGCCTGCAATGCTTTCTATAGCCTTATCAATTAATCCATATGTTATATCATACTTTTTCAGGATATTCTTAATCTGATATGTTGAAATATTTTCATCACCATCAATCTGCAAATATGCAGACATACAATCGGAAGACACTCTTATTGTGCAGTTATCATTATCATCGGTAATAGTAACTGCATATCCTTCCGGTACCTCGTTATACATCTCTTCAAAAAGCGCAAGGCGCACCTTTCTCATATCAGTGGCAGACATAATAAGTCTGGCATACTGCATTACGTCTACTTTTTGCAAAAGTCCCAGACGTATCTCATGCATCTGCTTACCTGAAAATAATGGATTAGCATACTTAGACACATCCAATTCTTCTAACAATCCCAGCCTTAATTCATGCATCTGTACCCAGTTATAACAGCTTCTTGCATATACATCCACAGCAAGACCCTGATTGCAGCCCTGCTCTATCTCATGAATCTGTGGTTCTGCGTACCCCTCGTCTATAAGGCGCTGCATATCAAACACAAAATTTTTTTCACTGTCACCGGACACATCTGAATATAAATCTTCGCCATTATTAAATAAACCATTGATAGAGTTGATGATATCATCAACTCCCAGATTATCATCTGACAATAATTTTGATATATCCACGCCTTGCACCTCCCCGACAATAAGCCTAACTAAATTTTATACAATTTATGTATATTTGTCAATCTGTTAACATAAAAATGGTGGCTACCCTGAATTATCAGGGTAACCACCATTCAATGCTGTGTATTATATGGACATACGCCGATAGCACGACTCGCTACGCACTGTGGCGACTCGCTTCCTGGTCCGCACCCCTGCGGGCTACGGACATACGCCGATAGCACGACTCGCTACGCTCGCCGATAGCACTGCTTCCCGACGGGAAGCAGTACATTTTACATCATACCCATTCCGCCGCCTGCCGGCATTGGTGGAACATCTTCCTTAATTGTTGCAACAACTGACTCTGTTGTAAGAAGTGTTGAGGCAACGCTTGTAGCATTCTGCAATGCACTTCTTGTAACCTTGGCAGGGTCAAGAATGCCTGCTGCTACCATATCTGTATATTCGTCCTTAAGGGCATCATAACCGAAACCTACTTCTGACTCTCTTACCTTGTTGATGATTACTGCACCTTCAAGACCTGCATTGGCTGCAATGTGGAACAATGGTGCTTCAAGAGCTTTAAGAATAATCTTGGCACCTGTCTTTTCATCACCTTCAAGAGTTTCTGCAAACTTGGCAACTTCCTTGGAAGCATGGATGTATGCTGAACCACCGCCTGATACAATACCTTCCTCAACGGCTGCCTTGGTAGCTGCAAGAGCATCTTCCATACGAAGCTTAGCTTCCTTCATCTCTGTCTCTGTTGCCGCGCCCACACGGATAACTGCAACACCGCCTGCTAACTTGGCAAGTCTTTCCTGAAGCTTTTCCTTATCAAAATCAGATGTTGTCTCTTCAAGCTGAGCCTTAATCTGGGCAACTCTTGCACTGATATCTTCCTTCGCGCCGAGACCGTCAACAATTACTGTATTTTCCTTGGCAACCTTAACTGACTTAGCACGTCCGAGCATATCAATTGTAGTATCCTTAAGCTCAAGACCAAGCTCCTCTGAAATAACCTGACCGCCTGTAAGAATTGCAATATCCTGAAGCATTTCTTTTC
>JBJENU010000002.1:0-4275 GCA_051880355.1 Lachnospiraceae bacterium
CCGGTATATATCTTTGATGAAGCTACTTCAAATATTGATGTGGAAAGTGAAAATGATATTATGGATGAGATATATGACCTTGCAAAATATAAAACTGTTATATTGATTTCCCACCGCCTTGCAAATGTAACCGGCTCAGATAACATTTATGTAATGGATAAAGGAAATATTGTGGAAAGCGGAAAGCATGAAGAATTACTGAAAAAGGGCGGTGTATATGGGAAACTCTGGAATGCACAGCAGATACTTGAAAACTATGAAAGGGAAGGTGAATGGGCGTGAAAAAAAGAAGTGAATTAGATATTATGATAAAGCTTATAGGACTTGTAAAACCTCTCACCGGCTTTATGGTGCTGGCGGTTATAATGGGGCTTATGGGTCATCTTACTGCTACATTCATTACCATTTTTGGAGGTTATGCCGTTGGAAATATGTTGGGAATGGATACACCATTTACATTGACAGTGCTGTTTATTTCAGTCTGTGTGTTTGCTGCTATGAGAGGTGTGCTTCGTTATGCAGAACAGGCATGTAATCATTTTATAGCTTTTAAGCTTCTGGCACTTATCAGGGACAGGGTATTTTGTGCATTAAGAAAGCTTTGTCCTGCCAAGCTGGAGGGCAGGGATAAAGGAAATCTTATTTCGGTTATCACATCGGATATTGAACTTTTGGAAGTATTTTATGCCCACACCATTTCACCCATTGTGATTGCCTTTTTATTCTCTGTTATTATGTGCCTTTTCATAGGAAGCTTCAGCCCGGTACTGGGACTGATTGCTTTGACAGCATATTTTACTGTAGGGGTGATTATTCCCATTGCCACATCAAAGCTTAGCAAAGATAATGGCATCAGGCTCCGAACAAAATCAGGTAATCTTGCAGCCTTTGTATTGGACAGCCTGCGGGGGCTTTCCGAGACACTGCAATATGGTCAGGGAGAAAAGAGACTTAAAAGGATGAACCGGCAGACGGATGCACTTTCAAAGGAAGAAGAGCAAATGAAGCGCACGTCAGGAAGAAATCAGGCAGTTACAGGCACAGTGATACTCGTTTTTGACATTGTAATGTTGTTTGCCTCGGCTTTGATGTACCGGAATAATCATACGGATTTTATGGGAGTTCTTATTCCGACTATTGCTCTTATGAGTTCATTCGGGCCTGTTGTGGCACTGGCTAATCTGGGAAGTACACTGCAAAATACCTTTGCCGCAGGAAACAGAGTGCTGGATATTCTGGATGAAGTTCCGGAAGCAGAAGAAATAAGCGGAAAAAAGGAGGTTACTTTCGCCGGTGTAATGGCTGAAAATATAACCTTTTCATATGGCGGTGAAACCATACTGGATAATGTGTCGGTAAATATTCCCAAAGGACTGGCTATTGGTATCACAGGCAGAAGCGGAAGCGGTAAGTCCACCTTTTTGAAACTGTTGATGCGTTTTTGGAATGTGCAGAAGGGAAGTATTAAAATATCAGGAACAGATATAAACCAAATCAATACTTCGAATCTGCGTGATATGGAAGGCTTTGTAACGCAGGAGACACATCTGTTCCATGACAGTATCAGAAATAACCTTCGTATTGCCCGGCTCAATGCTACAGACGAAGAAATTATAAATGCCTGCAAAAAGGCTTCAGTTCACGATTTTATTATGAGTCTGCCACAGGGATATGATACTCCTGTGGGTGAACTTGGAGATACGCTTTCAGGTGGCGAGAGACAGAGGCTTGGTCTTGCCAGGGCATTCCTTCATGACTTTGATTTACTCCTTCTTGATGAACCCACAAGTAATCTTGACAGCTTAAACGAAGCAGTGATACTGAAATCACTGAAGGAGGAGCGCAGGGATAAAACGGTGGTTTTGGTGTCTCACAGACTGTCTACCATGAGAATCGTGGATAGAATGTACTCTGTTGAAAAAGGGAGGATGAGCTGATGGGAAAATCTGTTGATACCAGACGAGAAAGAGAAAAGAAGCTTGTGTCACAAATGATTGCATTGTATTGCAGAAAAAAACATGGCGGCAGGCATGCCCTTTGTGAAGAGTGTGCCGAACTGGACGGCTATGCAAGGCAAAGAAGTGACAAATGTCCTTTTATGGAAACTAAAACGTTTTGCGTAAACTGCAAGGTACATTGTTATAAGCCTGCAATGAGGGAAAAAATTCGTGAGGTTATGAGGTTTTCAGGACCGAGAATGATATTTTCTCATCCGATAACGGCACTTCGTCATGTGATTGAGACTGGAAAAGAGAAAAAAAGATTGGAGAAGAATTTATGAAATTGAAAAAAATATTGTGGATAACGCTTGGATTTATTGGCCTTGCCATAGGTGCTGCAGGTGCGGTTTTGCCATTGCTTCCGGCCTTTCCGTTTCTTCTTCTTGCAGCGTTTAGCTTTGGTAAAAGCTCAGAAAGGCTACACACCTGGTTCATTAACACAAAGCTTTACAAAAATAATCTTGAATGCTATGTAAAGGGACAGGGAATGACATGGAAAACAAAAATTAAAATCCTTATGATAGTAACGTTCCTTATGGCATTTGGCTTTTTTATGATGTTAAGAAAAGGTTTATTCATTCCATGTGCCATTCTTGGAGGAATATGGCTGTTCCACATCATTTATTTTGTGTTCCGCGTTAAAACCATTAAGGCGGTGGAGGAGTAAATAATTAGTGAAAATGATATTTACTTAAACTGGTTCTTTGAACCATCATAATGATAATCAATTGAATTAAGTCTGGAGGTAATATCGGCCTCCTCAACTCCAAAAGCCTTGCAGAGTTCTGTGAGGCTTTTATAATTGTCTCTAAGCTGTGTGTTGACAAAGCTAAGAAGCATAACCGGATCCTTTGGCATATTTTTAAATTCCTTTCTGACGAAGAGATTAATATTGTTGCATAACATATATGAATTTAGCATAATGTGTCTGGAAAGTAAAGTAAAAAATTTGAAAATTTTTTAACAAAACCTATTGCTTTTTTGTGAAAGAAGTGGTATATTGTTAATCAGTTAACAAGATGTTAAAAAGTTAACGAATGATTTTAATATTTATGGAGGTATTTTGGGTATGATGCGTTTTACATTACCAAGAGATTTGTATCACGGAAAGGGTGCTTTGGAAGCACTTAAGACATTCAAGGGTAAGAGAGCCATGATTTGCGTTGGCGGCGGCTCAATGAAGAAGTTCGGCTTCCTTGACAAGGCGATTGCTTACTTGAATGAAGCAGGTATGGAAGTAGAAGTATTTGAAGGTATCGAGCCTGATCCATCTGTTGAGACAGTTATGAGAGGTGCAGACGCTATGATTAAGTTCCAGCCTGACTGGATTATTGCCATGGGCGGCGGTTCTCCAATTGATGCTGCCAAGGCTATGTGGATTAAGTATGAATATCCGGATACAACCTTTGAAGATATGTGTAAGGTATTCGGCCTTCCGAAGCTTAGAACAAAGGCTCATTTCTGTGCTATTTCATCTACATCAGGTACAGCTACAGAGGTTACAGCCTTCTCTATTATTACTAACTATCAGGACAGAATCAAGTATCCGATTGCTGACTTTGAGATTACACCGGATGTTGCCATTGTTGACCCTGACCTTGCTGAGACAATGCCTAAGAAGCTGGTTGCCCATACAGGTATGGATGCAATGACACATGCTGTTGAAGCATATGTATCTACAGCTAACTGTGATTACACAGACCCTCTTGCAATTCATGCAATTGAGATGATTCAGGCTGACCTTGTAGATTCTTACAACGGCGATATGGCTAAGAGGGATGCAATGCACAATGCCCAGTGTCTTGCAGGTATGGCATTCTCTAATGCTTTGCTTGGTATTGTTCACTCAATGGCTCACAAGACAGGTGCAGCATTTGAAGATTACGGTGCCCACATTATCCATGGTGCTTCCAATGCCATGTACCTTCCTAAGGTTATTGCTTTTAATGCCAAGGATGAGACAGCCAAGAAGCGTTATGGTGTTATTGCTGACTATATGAAGTTAGGTGGCACAACAGATGATGAGAAGGTTGAGCTCCTTATCGCTTACTTAAGAAAGATGAATGATGACCTTAACATTCCTCACTGCATCAAGAATTATGGCGCAGACAGCTATCCGACAGAGCAGGGCTTCGTACCTGAGGAAGTATTCCTTGAGAGACTTCCTGAGATTGCCAAGAACGCCATCGGTGATGCCTGCACAGGCTCTAACCCACGTATTCCTACACAGGAAGAGATGGAGAAGCTTCTCAAGGCATGCTACTATGACTTAGAA
>JBJENU010000003.1:0-4274 GCA_051880355.1 Lachnospiraceae bacterium
CTCCAATTGTAAATATGGAAAAACTGATTACGGATATGATGATGTGGGCAGATGTAACACAGGATGAGCTTGAAAGTAAAAAAGAGATTCCGACAGAGTTTGGAGAGAAATTATCTTGGGAGTATCTGTGTTATGTGCGAAAGCATCCTATTGAATGGCACGTTCCGACCTGCATCTTATATGGCGGAAGGGATAACTTAACTTCCAGAGAAACCATATCTGAATTTGCAGAGCGAATCGGAGCAGTTCTTACCATAATGGAGGATGGAGAGCACTGGTTCCATACGGATGCACAGATGAAGGTTCTTGACGAGTGGATTATTAATTCTATTAGAGATATATAATCCATTAATATTTGAGCAAACTATTGCGGGAATGATTTTTTTATGTTAAAATCATTTAATTAGATTGTTTGTTGAGGTGTGTAAGATGAGAGTCGGAATGGGATATGATGTTCATAAGCTTGTAGAAAACCGTAAACTCATAATTGGCGGAGTAGAGATTCCGTATGAAAAGGGACTTCTGGGTCATTCTGATGCGGATGTCCTTTTGCATGCCATAATGGATGCCTTACTTGGGGCTGCAGCGCTGGGAGATATTGGCAAACATTTTCCTGACAGTGATGATGCTTACAAGGGCATTTCAAGCATAGAATTACTTAAGAGAGTGGGAAAACTGCTGGACGAAAAGCAATATGTTATAGAGAATATAGATGCTACCATTATTGCCCAGAGGCCTAAGATGAGACCTTATATAGAACTGATGGAAGCTAACATTGCTTCGGCTCTGGAGATTGAAACTGACCAGGTTAATATTAAGGCTACGACGGAAGAGGGTCTTGGGTTTACCGGAAGCGGGGAAGGAATTTCTTCCCAGGCAGTTGTTGCAATTGAGCACATACGCAATTTTTCCTCATATGATGTTACTGATGTTACTGCCGGACGATGTAGCAGCTGCAGTGGTTGTACACGTAATCAGTAATACAGTATTTTCAGGAGGCAAAATAATCCATGGGATTTATAAAATATATAAAAGAGGAAATTGATGTAATCAGGGACAGAGACCCTGCCATTAAGTCGACAATGGAAGTTTTTCTGTATCCAAGCTTTAAGGCTATTATAAGATACAGGCTGGCACACAGGCTTTTTGTGAAAAAGCACTACTTCCTGGCACGTAAGATTTCTCAGAAGACTGCAAGAAAAACGGGAATTGAGATTCATCCGGGTGCAGTCATAGGCAACGGACTTTTTATTGACCATGGCCACGGCGTGGTAATTGGTGAGACTGCGATAATAGGTGATGACGTGACTCTTTATCAGGGAGTAACCCTTGGAGGCACCGGTAAAGAAACAGGTAAAAGGCATCCTACAGTGGGAAGCCGCGTTATGATTGGCGCAGGTGCCAAGGTGCTTGGCTCAGTTACAATTGGTGATGACTGTAAGATTGGTGCCGGTTCAGTAGTTTTAGCGGATGTACCTGCCAATTCAACAGTAGTCGGCGTTCCGGGGCGTGTTGTCATACAGAATGACCAGAAGGTTAAAAATGACCTCGACCAGGTACATTTACCGGATCCTGTTAAGAATGATATTGAGTGTCTTAAGAGAGAAAATGAAGAATTGCAGGCCAGACTTAGTAAGCTGGAATCAATTTTACTTAAATAATTTTAGTGGAAGGTAATGGAAGATGAAGATATATAATACTCTCACAAGAAGAAAAGAGGAATTTGTCCCGTTAGAGGAAGGCAAGGTTAAAATGTATGTCTGCGGACCTACAGTTTACAATTTTATTCATATCGGTAATGCCCGCCCGATGATTTGTTTTGACACAGCAAGAAGATATATGGAATACAAGGGTTACGAGGTTAACTATGTATCCAATTTTACTGATGTTGACGATAAGATTATTAAGAAGGCTTTAGAAGAGGGCGTATCTGCAGATGTTATTTCACAGAGATATATTGCTGAATGCAAGAAGGATATGGAGGCCATGAACATTAAGCCTGCAACAACCCACCCTCTTGCAACCCAGGAAATTGATGGTATGCTTGATATGATTCAGACTCTTATTGACAAGGGATATGCGTACGTGGTTAATGGTACTGTCTATTTCAGGACACGTAAGTTTGAAGGCTACGGCAAGCTGTCCAAGAAAAATATCGATGAACTGGAGGCAGGACACAGGGATGAGGCTCACAGCCTCAAGGTAACCGGAGAGGATGAAAAAGAAGACCCACTTGATTTTGTTCTCTGGAAGCCTAAGAAGGAAGGGGAGCCATACTGGGTATCTCCATGGAGTGACGGCAGACCGGGCTGGCATATTGAATGTTCAGTAATGTCTAAGAAGTATCTTGGCGAGGAAATTGATATTCACGCCGGCGGCGAAGACTTGATTTTTCCACACCATGAGAATGAAATTGCGCAGAGTGAAGCCTGCAACGGCAGACAGTTTGCAAGATACTGGATGCATAATGGTTTTCTTAACATTGATAACAAAAAGATGTCTAAGTCGGCAGGCAACTTTTTTACGGTAAGGGATATTACTGCCAAGTACGACCCTATGGTGCTGAGATTTTTTATGCTCAGTGCAGGACACTACCGCAGCCCTATTAATTTCAGCGATACCCTTATGGAATCAGCAAAGGCAAGCCTTGAGCGTATTGTTAATGCAGTTGCCAACTTAAAGCATCTTATTGAGAACGCACAGGACGGGGAGATTTCACCGGAAGAGAAGGCTATGCTTGACAAAACAGTTGAATTTGTTAAGGCCTTTGAAGCTGCCATGGATGATGATTTTAACACTGCAGATGCAGTTTCAAGCGTTTTTGAGCTTGTGAAATACGCCAATACGGTTTCAACATCTGATAACAGCAAAGAATTTTTGGAGAGTGTTCTCGGAACAATTATGGTGCTTACAGATGTTTTAGGTCTAGTGGTTGACAAAAAGGAAGAAAATCTTGACAAGGAAATAGAAGACCTTATTGCACAGCGCCAGCAGGCAAGGAAGGAAAAGAACTTTGCAAGAGCTGATGAAATCCGTGATATTTTAACGGCTAAGGGAATTATACTGGAAGATACAAGAGAAGGCGTGAAATGGAAGAGAATGTAGGTAGCTTGGGCTTTACGGAGTCTATTGAGAATATTTTAAATGTCCCTAAAATGGACCCGCTTAAGTATTCCTCATTGAATCTTGCCTATATTGGTGATGATGTTTATGATTTGATTATCAGGACATTTTTGCTTGGCAGAGGCAATGAGGCTGTCAACAACATTAATAAGCATGCAAGCAGGCTTGTAAAAGCCACAACACAGTCACAGCTTGTTGAGATTCTTGATGAGCATCTGACTGATGAGGAACGTGCCGTATACAAGCGTGGCAGAAATGCCAAGTCGGCTACATCAGCCAAAAATGCAACTATTGCAGAATATCGCCGGGCTACAGGCTTTGAAGCTCTTATGGGTTATCTTTATATGCTTGGCAGATATGAGAGGTTAGTCCAGCTTGTAAAAATAGGTCTTGAGGGGATTGGAGAAATTTAAATGAGATACGAAGAATTGACAACAGAAGGCCGAAATGCAGTTATAGAAGCTTTTCGTTCAGGAAAAACTATAGATAAGGTGTTTTTGCTTGACGGCTGTCAGGATGGTCCCATAAGAACTATTGCAGGTCTGGCAAGGAAAAATGATGTAATTATTAATTATGTAGATTCCAAAAGATTGGACCAGATGTCCACAACAGGCAAGCATCAGGGCGTTATTGCCTACTGTGCCGCCTATAAATATGCAGAGGTTGAAGATATTCTGGAAATAGCACGAAGTAAGAATGAACCACCTTTCTTATTTCTTCTGGATGGAATTGAGGACCCGCATAATCTCGGGGCAATTATAAGGACGGCCAACCTTTGCGGTGCACATGGCGTAATTATCCTGAAGCGCAATGCAGCAGGTCTTACAGCCACAGTTGCCAAGGCTTCGGCAGGTGCACTTAATTATACCCCTGTCGCAAAGGTTACTAATATGACAAAGACAATAGAAGAACTGAAAAAAGAGGGCCTTTGGTTTGTATGTGCCGATATGGGTGGAGAGAGCATGTATAAGCTTGATTTGAAGGGACCTATTGGGCTGGTTATAGGCAATGAAGGAAGTGGCGTGAGCCGCCTTGTAAGGCAGCAGTGCGACTATATTGCTTCAATTCCTATGTTTGGTCAGATTGATTCACTTAATGCTTCTGTTGCGGCCGGAGTTCTGGCCTATGAGATTGTGAGACAGAGGCTGATG
>JBJENU010000004.1:0-4259 GCA_051880355.1 Lachnospiraceae bacterium
TATGTTGATACAGTTATTGAGCCTGCTGATACAAGAAAGTATATTGCGGCAGCTCTTGAGATGCTTTTTACAAAGAGAGAGGACCGTCCTTCAAAGAAGCATACATCAATTTAATGAGGTGAATTATGAAACATAATTTTAAAAGATTATTGGTTTTAGTTTGTATGTTTGCCTGCCTCTTTGCCATGACGGCATGTGGCTCTGAAGAAAAGTCCAAGGCCATTAATCTTGATGATGACACCAAAAAAGAACTGATTGAAGCCAGTAAGGAAGAACTTACATATCTTTCAACTTACACAGCCGAGCAGCTTAATAAGCAGGTGGAAGATGGCACTGTTTCAGGTTTTGGTGTTACGGTTATCAAGAATTTCCTTACAGTAAGTGATGATTTGGGCAATTTCAAGAGTGTTGATTCAAGTGAGGTTACAACAACAGAAGAAAATGTTGTTGTAAAATTAGAGACAACATATTCACTTCGCAAAATGACATACACTAAAACATTTGATGCCAGCGGTAATATTGTTTCAGCAAAGTTTGAGCCATATTACACATTTGGTGAAAAGATGGGTAAGGCAGGTATGAATACCTTAATCGGTATGGGTACCGTGTTCATAGTTTTGATTGGCATGTCTTTCATTATCAGCCTGTTTAAGTACATAGGCGCCGTAGGAAGTAAGAAGAAAGAAACCAAGAAGACAGATGGCGCTGCTGCGGTAGATAACACTATTGCCCAGATTGTTGAAAAAGAAGAGGCTGCCATGGATGATTTAGAGCTTGTGGCAGTTATCACGGCAGCTATTGCTGCATCAGAAGGAACAAGCTCTGACGGACTTGTAGTACGTTCAATTCGTAAGGTTAATAAACAGAAGTGGCTTAACGCTTAATGCCACTAGTAATAAGATGGAGGAATTTTTAAATGAAAACATATACAATTACTGTAAATGGTAACGTTTATGAAGTAACAGTTGAAGAAGGTGCTTCTACAGGTGCTGTGGCAGCAGCTCCTGTTGCTAAAAAGCCTGTTGCAGCTCCTGCAGCAAAGCCTGCTGCAAGCACAGGTGCACAGGGTGCAGTTAAGGTTAATGCTCCAATGCCTGGCAAGATTTTAAAGATTGTTGCTAATGCCGGTGCAGCAGTTAAGAAGGGTGATGTCATTCTGGTTCTTGAAGCTATGAAGATGGAGAATGAAATTGTTGCTCCACAGGATGGCACGGTGGCAAGTGTTAATGTATCAGTTGGTGATTCAGTTGAAGCTGGTTCTGTTTTAGCTTCGCTTAACTAATTCTGGTAATACGAATCATTAAACTGGAGGTTTTAATATGAGCTATATTTTAGACACATTGAATAATCTCTTGCATCAGACTGCATTTTTCTCCCTTACCTGGGGTAATTATGTAATGATTGCTGTTGCATTGATATTCTTATATTTAGCTATCAAAAAGCAATACGAACCTCTGCTGTTAGTACCTATCGCATTTGGTATGTTACTTGTTAATATGTATCCTGATATTATGGCAAGTCCGGAAGAGACAAGTAACGGCGTAGGTGGTTTGTTGCATTATTTCTACATACTGGATGAGTGGAGTCTGCTTCCGTCACTTATTTTCATGGGTGTTGGTGCAATGACAGACTTTGGTCCTTTGATTGCAAATCCAAAGAGCTTCCTTCTTGGTGCTGCCGCTCAGTTCGGTATTTTTGCAGCTTACTTCATGGCCATTATTATGGGCTTTAATGACCAGGCTGCTGCAGCTATTTCAATCATCGGCGGTGCCGACGGCCCTACATCAATCTTCCTTGCAGGTAAGCTTGGACAGACAGATTTACTTGGACCTATTGCCGTAGCTGCTTACTCTTACATGTCTTTGGTTCCGATTATACAGCCGCCAATTATGAGACTGCTTACAACCAAAGAGGAGAGAAAGATTAAGATGGAACAGCTTCGTCCTGTTTCTAAGCTGGAAAAGATTCTTTTCCCAATCATAGTTACAATTGTGGTAGTTCTCATTCTTCCTACAACAGCACCACTTGTTGGTATGCTTATGTTAGGTAACTTATTTAGAGAGAGCGGTGTTGTTAAGCAGCTGACAGAGACAGCTTCCAATGCACTTATGTACATCGTAGTTATTATGCTTGGTACATCAGTTGGTGCCACAACAAGTGCTGAAGCCTTTCTTAAGCTTGATACACTTAAGATTGTTGCACTGGGTCTGATTGCGTTTGCATTTGGTACTGCAGCAGGTATTATCTTTGGTAAGATTATGTGTAAGGTTACACATGGTAAGATTAATCCGCTTATTGGCTCGGCAGGTGTTTCAGCAGTGCCAATGGCTGCCCGTGTATCACAGAAGGTTGGTGCGGAAGAGGATCCTACTAACTTCCTTTTGATGCATGCTATGGGCCCTAACGTTGCAGGTGTTATCGGTACTGCCGTTGCAGCCGGTGCATTTATGGCTATGTTTGGTATTTCGTAAAAGACTAGGAGGAAAATAAAATGGCAGAAGCAAAACCAGTTAAAATTGTTGAAACCGTGTTACGTGATGCTCATCAGTCACTTATTGCCACAAGAATGACAACAGAGCAGATGCTTCCTATCATCGACAAGATGGACAAGGTTGGCTATCACGCAGTAGAATGCTGGGGCGGTGCAACATTTGATGCATCTCTTCGTTTCCTTAAGGAAGATCCATGGGAAAGACTTCGTAAGTTGAGAGATGGTTTTAAAAATACAAAGTTACAGATGTTATTCAGAGGTCAGAATATTCTTGGCTACAACCACTATTCAGATGATGTAGTTGAATATTTTGTACAGAAGTCAATTGCAAATGGTATTGATATCATTCGTATTTTTGACTGCTTCAATGACCTTAGAAACTTACAGACAGCCGTAAAGGCAGCCAACAAAGAAAAAGGACATGCACAGATTGCCCTTTCTTACACATTAGGTGAAGCGTATACACTTGATTACTGGAAGGATATGGCTAAGAGAATTGAAGATATGGGTGCTGATTCCCTGTGTATCAAGGATATGGCAGGTCTTTTGGTTCCATACAAGGCAACAGAGCTTGTTGAGGCTCTTAAGGCAGGTACCGACCTTCCGATTGAGATGCACACACATTACACATCAGGTGTGGCTTCAATGACATATCTTAAGTCTGTTGAAGCTGGTGCTGATATAATTGATACAGCCATGTCTCCATTCTCAATGGGTACAAGCCAGCCGGCTACAGAAGTTATGGTAGAGACATTTAAGGGAACTCCTTATGATACAGGTCTTGACCAGAATCTTCTTGCTGAAATTGCCAACTACTTCCAGCCAATGAGAGAGGAAGCATTAAAGAGCGGCCTTATGAACACAAAGGTTCTTGGCGTTAACATTAAGACACTTCTTTACCAGGTACCCGGCGGTATGCTTTCTAATCTTGTTTCACAGCTTAAGGAAGCTAACGCTGAAGATAAGTATCAGGCAGTTCTCGAGGAGATTCCAAGAGTTCGTAAGGACTTCGGTGAACCACCTCTTGTAACTCCATCATCGCAGATTGTAGGTACACAGGCAGTTCTTAACGTACTTCAGGGCGAGCGTTACAAGATGGTAACCAAGGAATCCAAGAAGGTTCTTGCAGGTGAATTTGGTGCGACAGTTAAGCCGTTTAACCCGGAAGTACAGAAAAAGGCCATTGGCGATGCAAAGCCAATCACATGCCGTCCTGCAGATTTAATCGAGCCACAGCTTGAAAAGTTTAAGAATGATCCGATTGTACAGCAGTACCAGCAGCAGGAGGAGGATGTGCTTTCATATGCATTGTTCCCTGCAGTTGCTACAGAGTTCTTTAAGTACCGCGAGGCCCAGCAGACCAAGGTGGACCCAAAGACAGCTGATACAGCCAACAAGGCATATCCTGTATAACAGGGTGAATTAAGTAAGATTTGAGGTGTAACTGCATTTTTTAAAAGTGCGGTTATGCCTCTAATTTTGCTATAAAGATTGCTAAGGAGAATTAATATTTATGGATTTGATTTCGGTGATTGTATCATGCCTTAATGAAGAAAAGGCGATACCACTCTTTTATGAAGAGATGGAAAAGACTAGAAAAAAGGATTTTCAAAATGTGGATTTTGAATACATATTTATAGATGACGGTTCAACCGACAATACCCTCAAGGTAATGAAAGAACTGGCAAAAAAGGACGATAAGGTAAAGTACATTTCCTTTTCCAGAAATTTCGGAAAGGAAGCAGCCATGTATGCCGGACTTAATAAG
>JBJENU010000005.1:0-20377 GCA_051880355.1 Lachnospiraceae bacterium
CAATAATTCCGTACATACTGCGGTACAGACCAAAAACAGCCACAGACCCAAGAACAATAACAGCATCCAGTATCTGCATAATCCTTGCAATACCATAATGAGGCAAAAACCGGTTAATAACCGACGCAAGCATATCTGTTCCGCCGGTTGCCGCACCGCTGGTAATCACCAGTGCGATGCCGGTACCGCAGATTACTCCGCCATATATAGCCGGCAAAAGTAAATCCTCCCTGCCAAAATCAATCTGCGGCAGTATTCCTATAAAAAATGTCAGCATAAAAGTCCCAAAAAACGTGGATTTTACAAAATCCTTACCCTTAACCTTATATGCAACTATAAACAGCGGCACATTCAGAGCCGTGTTAGTAATCCAAAGCGGAACGCCAAAAAGCTTCCGCACCATAATGCCAATTCCCGAAAAACCGCCTGTCACCATGCCGGCGCTGTCAAAAACAGTTTTATAGGCAAACGCCATCATAAATGCTCCCAGCACAATCTTAATAATTTTAGTTACTTTTTTCATTGTCTTCCATAATCATAATAATTTATTTAAATTTCTCTTGATATTTTTTACAATATATACTAAAATATACTTAAAGAATTAAAGTAACAAAATTACAGGGAGGTGTAACTTATGGATATTCCGGCATTGTCAATGAGCTTGAGTCAGATTGACACAACCAACAAGGTAGGAGTAGCAATGCTTAGCAAGAGCCTTGATACAATGGAACAGATGGGCGACGGCATTACTAAGATGATGGAAGCATCAGTTACCCCGCACCTTGGACAGAACATTGATTTGTCCGTATAGATTTATTAAGACTTTTTACCACATATTGTTTTTCTCTTTTGTCAGAAGGACCCCGGGCGTTGCCCGGGGTCCTTCTGTCTCATCACTATTATGTTTACTTGCAATTTACTGCATTTATGATATAATTACGGGTAGAATTTTTATTATGCAGGGATTTACAATAACAGAAAGAGGGAATGATTTTCAAGATGATAACATTTATTGTAGGACTTGTTTTACTTATAGGCGGTGGAGCAATTTATGGCAGAATATGTGAAAAAATGTTCTCCCCCGACAACAGGCAAACTCCCGCTGTAATTATGAATGACGGTGTGGACTACGTTCCGATGAAAAAATGGAAGAACTGCCTAATACAGCTTCTGAACATTGCGGGAACAGGTCCCGTGCTGGGTCCCATTCAGGGCATTCTTTTCGGACCCGTTGCTTTCATCACCATTCCCATAGGATGCGTTATCGCAGGCGCATTTCATGATTATATGTGCGGAATGATATCCGTAAGGAACAACGGACAGCAGACACCAAAGCTCATACGCAAATTCCTGGGCAAACATACCTATGCTATTTACAGCGTATTCGTTTGTATCCTGCTTATGCTTTTGGGAACGGTTTTTGCATATACCCCCGGCGATATTTTTGTATCACACATTTTACAGATGGAAAGCAAAGCAGGCAATCCTGTGCTTTGGATAGTTTACGGGGTCGTTTTTGCCTATTTTATTTTTGCTTCACTCCTTCCCATTGATAAAATTATCGGAAAGGTGTATCCAATACTGGGCGGAGTGCTTCTGCTTTCTTCCATCGGAATTATCGCAGGCATATTTATAAAAGGCTATCCCCTTGATGAAATCTGGAACATAGGAATAGCCGGCGTTCACCCGAAGGGGCTGAATTTCATTCCCATATTTTTTGTAACAGTTGCCTGCGGCATTATTTCAGGATTTCATTCTACCCAGTCCACCCTTGTTTCCCGCACCATTGAAAACGAAAAGCACGGCAGAAGCGTTTTCTATAATATGATGATTGCCGAGGGATTTATTGCAATGACATGGGCGGCGGCAACAATGGGCATTATAAATATGGGGCTTGCAAATGCCGATACTCCTGCCACGAATGTTGTGGGAATAGTTGCCCAAAGTCTGCTGGGAAACATCGGAGGTACTATTGCGGTTATAGGTATAATCATTCTTCCCATCACTTCCGGGGATACTGCTTTTCGCTCGCTCCGGCTCATAATTTCGGAAGCGTTTCACATCAACAGGGAAAGCAGGTTACAGAAGGCTGCCGTAGCCTTCGGAGTTTTCGGAATTGCGGCTGCTTTGCTTATTTTTTCAAAAAGCAATCCCGAAGGATTTTCTATTCTCTGGAGATACAGTGCGTGGGCAAATCAGGTAATAACCGTATTCACACTTTCAATGATATCGTTCTACATGATAAGGAACAAAAAGCCGTTTTTGATGGCGCTTATACCGGGAACGTTCTATATGTTTGTAATATCAAGCTTTATTCTTAACGCCAAGATAGGATTTAATCTGAACTGGACTGCAAGTTATATCATTGCAGGTATGCTTACAGCCACATACTCCGCCGCTGTAATTATCTGTGGTCGAAAGCTCTGTGGGAAAGATATCACAGACTCCGTTTCAAAGCAGGCAGGTATGCTTAAATAACCAGAAAAAGACAACATATAGTCCTGCAATTCAGGCACGCTTACACTGTTTAAGTCTGAATCTACATGAACTATATGTTGTCTTTTTTAGTCTTTGAAGGCGCCGCAATCTACTATTGTGGCATTTTAATTCTGTTATTTAAAAGCAATAGCCTCAACCTCAAGAAGCACATCCTTCGGAAGTCTTGCCACCTCAACACAGGAACGCGCCGGGAACGGCTCCTTGAAATATGTCTTATAGATTTCGTTAATCTTGCCAAAATCATTCATTTCCTTGATGAATACTGTTGTCTTAACGATGTTTTCCACCTTGGAACCTGAAGCCTCAACCAGGTTGCAAAGATTCTTGAATGCCTGGTTAGCCTGAGCCTCAACACCCTCAGGGATTACCCCTGTAGCCGGGTCAACCGGAATCACGCCTGATGTGTAAACCATACCGTTAATTTCGATAGCCTGTGAATATGGGCCGATGGCACTTGGTGCCTTGTCTGTTGCGATTACTTTCTGCATTATGTTTTCCTCCTGAAAAAATATATATTTGCGCACTATTTCATGCGTATTGAATCACTCTCAATGGTAATTTTACCTTCTTTAAGAAGTCTTCCTACACCACGTTTAAAGGCATTTTTACTCATATCAAAATGCTCCTTTATAACCTCCGGGTCAGCTTTGTCATTAAAATCCAGCACACCGCCCTTTTCCTCAAGTACCTTAAGAATAACCTTTGAATCCTCATCCATCTGAATATATGCTTTCTGTCTGGTACTGATTACCAGCTTGCCATCAGAACGCACCTGGGTTACACGGCCATCAATCCTGTCGCCCACTGCAATATGTGCCGGCATTGTATCCTTTGGAATCATTCCAAGGAACTTGTCATCTATGGCAACAAAAGCACCAAACTTAGGGTTAATCTCAAAAACATAACCTTCAACATGGCTGTCATTAACATACCCGCTGTCAGTTGAAAGATAATCATAAATATGCATTGTTGCGCACAGCCTGTCGCTTTTATCAACATAAAGAGCCACAAGTCTTGTATCGCCTGCGTTCAGCTTCCCCCGCTGCTCTTTAAAAGGCAGCAGCAAATCCTTTTCAAGACCCCAGTTAAGAAATGCGCCAATTTTGCTTATCTCCACAACCTTAAGCATTGCCAACTGTCCAAGTGTAATGAGAGGAGTCTTTGTTGTTGCAATAAGCCTGTCCGACGAATCTCTGTACACAAAAACCGTCAGTGCATCACCGATTTCAGTTCCTTCAGGAACCTGCTTTTTCGGGAGCAGTACCTTTTCATCACTGGTTCCAAGATACACACCAAAATCCACAATTTTTACCACATTAAGGCATTGTACCTTTCCTAATTCTATCATACCTGTCTCTCTTTCTACGATTATGCCCTTCCGGTAAATTCCATAAGAGCATATATTTTATCGTTCTCATTGTTAAAAGTCACAACATATTTTCTATCATCATCTGAATATGTCCTGACAAAAACCCTGGCATTTCTCATAACGGACATTTTATACTCAACTCTTACCTGGGCAACATCCATATCCTCCGGAATATATTCCATTGCTTTATAAATGTACTGGGCGTTATTCATATGATTGTTGGTATCCATATATCTTTTGCCCGCCACAAAGCTTCCAGCCTTGCCTTCAGACATATTCTCCGTCAAAATCCTGCTTCTGTCATATGGCATATCAAGCCCCGGCTCTGTTGTATATGCATCTGTCAGTCTTCCGCCCACCTTAGCCGGTTTCATACTGTCAATATCTATAAAAGCCCACGTAGAATCTGCACAGGCAATTATACTGCCGCTGTCGTCTTTCATGACAAAATTACGTGTGCCAATACATCTGTTAAAATCAGTAGGCCATGTTCCTACCATTACATTCTGCCCCACATCAGGCAATCTGTCAATAACAATCTGCCATCTGCTGAGAACCCACACCTTTCTGGCTTCAAAAAGTTCCTTCATTCCCACATGCAGCGACTCTGAATGTTTCATTGAGCAATCCTGAAACATATTAGCCAGATTCCACAGCTTTAATTTGCCGTCGCAATCACACTGGCTGTAACTAATGTCTGCATTATACGAATACATAACAACCTCCATTCACTTTCACACGAACCGCTCCGCCCTTCAGGCTCCCGCGCTTCGCCCACACATTCGGATTCCGCTCATTTTCTCTGAAAATGGCTCCATCCTCATGTGTGTGAGGTGATTGAAAGTGTGAGTTTATTGGTGCAAGCACCATAAGCTCACACTTTCAATCACCTTGTGAAACAAAAAACCTCCACATTTCTGTGGAGGTTCAGCTGGGCTTGAGGGACTCGAACCCCCAGAATGCTGGAATCAGAATCCAGTGCCTTACCATTTGGCGAAAGCCCAATGTCATAACGACAAGAGTTATTATAACTCAACAGAATTAAAAATGCAAGCAAAATTTAAAAAAATTTTAATTTTTTATTTCTCGCCCATAATCAACATTCTGGTGTACTCCTCCTTAGGATTGTCAAACACTTCTTCAACGCTTCCCTGCTCTATAATTCTGCCGGCCTGCATAACAAGAACCCTGTCACACATATGGTAAATAACATCACAGTCATGGGATATAAAAATAAATGAAATCTTCATTTCCTTCTGGATGTCAATTAGCAAATCCATTATTTGCGACTGGAGTGTCACATCCAGGGCAGAAACCGGCTCATCGGCAATGATAAGCCTTGGATTATTCATAAGTGCCATACCTATACTTACTCTTTGTCTCTGGCCTCCGCTTAATTCCCTTGGTTTTCTGTCATAAAAATCCGACGGAAGGCCTACCTTTTGCAGCATATCCATAGCCCGCATTTTACATTCCCCCGGTGATACTTTTCTAATACGCAGAGGTTCCTCAAGGAGTCTTCCCACGCTATAAAAAGGATTCAGTGAACTTAACGGGTCCTGAAAAATCATTGTAGGATTATCTGAAAAGTGCCTTATTGTGCCGGTGTAATCCTTATTAAGTCCCAAAATTGCCTTGCTTAAAGTTGATTTGCCACATCCGCTCTCACCGATAAGTCCCACAATCTCGTTGGAATCAACAGTCAGATTAATATCAAAAAGTACCTGATTTCTTTTTCTCTTTTCCTTATAAAAGACATTCAAATCCGAAACCTCCAGCAACCTTGAAGCCATATTATTTGTCACCTCTTTCTGTCAATTCTGTTAAGCACTGAACCAACAAGCTTTTTTGTGTATTCATGCTGCGGATTATTAAAAACATCATCGGCACAGCCGCTTTCCACAATCTGTCCGTCCTTCATTACAATAATACGCCGGCAGTACCTCTGTGCAAGCTTTAAATCATGGGTAATGAACAAAACTGCCATTTGCTGCCTCTGGCTCACTTCACTGATAAGCTTAAGTATCTGCCTCTGGGTGGTCACATCAATGGCAGTTGTGGGTTCATCAGCAATTAAAAGCTTAGGCTCCATCATAACCGCCATGGCAATCATTACACGCTGTCTCATACCGCCTGAAAGCTGGTGCGGGTACACATCATAAACCCTCTCGGGCTCCTTTAGTCCCACACTTGCAAAGCTTTGAAGAACCTTTTTTCTTCGCTCATCTTTTCCCATACCGGTGTGAAGTCTTAGAACCTCATCTGCCTGTCTGCCAATCTTCATAGTAGGATTAAGACAGGTAAGAGGCTCCTGAAAAATCATACATATATCATTTCCACGGAGTCTGGAAAGTGTGCTCATATCCGCTCCCACCATATCGTGGGAATCAAAGGTAATGCGTCCCTGCTCTATAACACCATTGTCCGGAATCAATCCCATAACAGCAAGTGCCGTAACAGATTTACCTGAACCGGACTCTCCAACCACTCCGACAATTTCTCCCCGATTTACTTCAAAAGAAATATCATTAATTACTTTTCTCTTTTCATTTTTTTTAGTTACAAAACTTAAAACAAGATTTTCTACCTTAAGCATTGATTGCCCTCCTTATGCCTTCAGCAAGAAGTGAAAATCCCAGTATAAAAAGGACAAGCACCAGACCCGGAAGAATCGGATACCACGGAGCCGTAAAAAGGTAGCTCTGGCCCTCGCTAATCATACGTCCTATGCTGATTGCAGGCGGTGTTACACCTACGCCCAGATAACTCATTCCCGCTTCGGCAAGAACAGCATTATTAAATCCCACCGTAATGGCTGCAACATAGGTTGAAAGCGTATTTGGCAGCAGGTGAACAAACATAATTCTTAACTTTGATGCTCCGCAAAGTCTGGCAGTCTGAACATAATCCATATTTTTAAGCTTCATAAACTCACTTCTCATAATTCTTGTAAAAGAAGGCACAAAAACAATGGAAAGTGCAGCAATTACATTGACAACGCCGCTGCCAAGAACGCTTATAAACACCAGTCCCAGCAGAATGCTTGGAAAACCGTTAATAACATCACATACACGCATAATCACCGTATCTGCAATACCGCCAAAATATCCCGTAAGAGAGCCAAGGACGGCACCGATAAGCCCGCTTATTACAACCACAGCAGCACCAACAAGTACCGTAATGCCCAGTCCCTGCATAACCCTTGAAAAAATATCCCTGCCAAAATTATCCGTTCCAAACAGATGTGCAAGGCTTGGCGCCTGAAAACGAATCTCATAATTCATCTCAGTTACGCTGTATGGCGTCCAGAATATTCCCAGAATACCGAGGAGCAGCAGAGCTCCGGAAATAAAAATACCAAAAATCAGATACTTATTCTTACTCACCGCTTGGCCCTCCTATTCTCGGATCCGCAAGCTTGTAAAGCACATCCGTGATAAAGTAAACAAGCATTACAACTGTGGCAATATACATAATTATTGCCTGTACCACCGGAAAATCCCTGGTTGAAATAGAGCTTATCAGAAGCCTTCCGATTCCGGGAACAGAAAAAACCTGTTCCACAACAATACTTCCTGCCATAACCTCCGATAAAACAACTCCAAGAAATGTAATAACCGGAATGATTGAATTCTTAAGTACATGAGAAAACATAACCCGGGTTCCCGTACAGCCCTTTGCATAGGCAGTCCGCACATAGTCCGAGGTAAGTTCTTTTCTCATTGATGTCTGCAAAAACTTAACGGTCATGGCTATTTTAGGAAGAGCTAAAGCGAATGCCGGAAAAATCATATAAGCCAGAAAACCTCCAAAGCTGGTTTTGTA
The DNA here is from genome assembly GCA_051880355.1 of Lachnospiraceae bacterium. Lineage (GTDB taxonomy): Bacteria > Bacillota > Clostridia > Lachnospirales > Lachnospiraceae > JBJENU01. The sequence goes on from JBJENU010000005.1 coordinate 7,694, forward strand.
GCTTACATAGCCACCGGGCGTAAACCACTTTAGAACAAGCCCGAAGATAAAAGACACAAGAATACCTAAAAAAAACGAAGGTATCGCCATTACCAGCTGGTTGACGGCAGCAAAAATTCCGTCAAGCCATGGCTTTTTAATTCTGGCCCACAAAATTCCCAAAGGAATTGACAGAACCACAATAATAACCACGCTTATAAGGGCAAGCCACAAGGTTACCGGCAGCTTGTCACTAAGCAGTCTGCTTACATCCATCCTGCCTTTTCCATCTGAATAAGTATAGCTCTTTCCAAAATCTCCATGAATAAATCCCCACGCCCAGTCACAATACCTTTTGACTAAAGGCTGGTTAAGACCTAATTCTTCCCTTATCTGTTCCACTTCCTCAGGCGATGCCTCGCTTCCGCCTATGGAAAGCGCCGCATCACCGGGAATAACCTGGAAAATGAGGAAGGTTACCACTGAGACAAAAAATAGTGTAATTATAAGTGTAATAGTTTTTTTAAGAAAATATTTCATAATGATGGCAACCCTCCCTTCCCTGTATTGTATTTATTTTGTCACATAAACGCAGCTCATATCCTGAACATATACCGGATAGAACTTATAACCGCCAATATTTTTATTAAGTGCAATAATAAGCGGTGTCACCTGAATGTACACTGAATTTGCATCCTGTGCAAGAATATTCTGAAGCTTTTTGTAGCCGCTGATCTTTTCATCTCTGTTGGTTGTTGCGGCAGTCTTCTTATAAACCTCATCATACTCATCATTGGCAAAGTTAGTGAAATTCTTGGAAGAAGTGCTCTCATAACGGTTCAGCACATAATTAGGCGACAAATCAGACGTAATTCCGCATATTGTTGACTGGTATTCACGTCCGGTGTATGCCTTCTCAAGCCATGTCTCCCATTCAACAGGCTTAATTACCGCCTTAATTCCAACTTTGGCCAGCTGTTCAACAATAACCTCGGCTGTCTGCATATGGAAGCTGTAGTTGGACGGAACTGTAATTGTCATCTCAAAGCCGTCAGGATAGCCTGCTTCCTTAAGCAGTTCTTTTGCCTTTTCAACGTTGTATGGGTACATGCCTGTGCAATCCTCGTAATAATCCTTCAGGCCCGGAAGCATAGGACACGCAATAACGCTTGCCCTGTTTCCTGACACAAAAGCGTTAATCTCATTGCGGTCAATGGCATAGTTCATGGCCTGACGCACCTTAACATTATCAAAAGGTGCAACCTTATTATTGAGGAAAAGTGCCTGAATAACATTGGCTGCATCATACTCAACATTAAAAGTACCTGAAAGCTCTGATGCCTGTGAATCTGTCAAATAAGGATAAATGTCGATAGTGCCGGCCTTTAAATCAAGCATGGCCGCATCGGTGCTGGCAACAATTTTGAATGTTACCTTGTCCAGATAAGGAACACCTGACTGCCAGTAGTAAGGATTCTTCTCAACTACTATGCTGCCCTGTGGTTCATAAGATACGAATTTAAATGGACCTGTACCGATGGTGTATTCACACTCCTTACCCTCCTCCGGCTTAGGGAGAATGGCTGCGGTAAGATTGTAAATAATCTCAGTGTCGGGAGCTGCAAGCACTACATCAATAGTCTCAGAGTCCACAATATTAACTTCAGAAATTTTCTTCAATGCAGAAATCAATGCTTTGCCGTCAAGAAGTCCACCGGCACGTTCCAGAGAGTACTTAACGTCCTCTGCGGTAACGTCCTTGCCATTGTGGAACTTCACACCTTTTCTTAACTTAAAGGTGTACACCGTATTATCGGAAGATACGGTATAACTCTCTGCAATTGCATTGACCAGATTACCATTCTCATCAGGCTTTACAAGGCCTTCGAAAATGTTGAACAAGATTTCCTTAGTTCCTGCCGCTACTGCTTTGTGTGGGTCAAGACCGTCGATATCCTGCTGTATTCCTACAACAACCGAGCCACCATAAACTGGCTCCTTCGATGAATTATCGGAAGAGGATTCCTTCTGGTTGCCGTTTGAACATCCCGTCAATACAGCACCGAAGGTAAATACAACTGAAACAATAAGACATAAAATTCTCTTTTTCATGTTAATCTCCTTTAATTCACTATTTAATTGTCTGGAATTATTTTATATATTATTCACTAAAAAATCAAGCATTTATTAAGATACAATTAATAACTTCCTTTGCAATGACAAAAAGTGTACTGTTTTTAACCTCTCCACTGTCAGTGTCAAGAACCGGATTAGGAATAGCTTCGCTTTCCCCTGAAGTTACCCTGACCTCATCAAAATCCATATCTTCCACAGTTTCCGAAGCTGCAACACTCTCCAGTGCTTTTTTCATTGCTGTGCCGTCCGTGCTGTCAATTCCGTAAAGCCTTAATTTATTATCGCTCACAGTAATTTCAACCATTGCTTCGCTTCCTGACGGGCGGGTAATTCTCACTGACGCTCTGCCTTTTTCCTGTCCGTCAACAACCTGAAGATGAATCATTCCCACGCCTTGTCCCTGCTCATACGGAATATGATAATCATTGCGCTTTGCAAGGTTAGCCATAAGGTGAATCTGCTTACTTTGCATACGGATTTCTTCAAAATCATCAAAGCTTACATCCGGCATCTCATACATACTGCCAAGCTCTCCGTCAATGGCATCGGCAGCATCCTCAAAGGCTTTTACAAGGCTGTCCCTGTTAATTTCAACCTTAAACTTAGGTTCAATCTTCTTCAAAAATTGGCTGTCTGCCTGTTGCGACAGCAATTCATGGGCTGCCATAATGTTATCAAGTGTAATTCCCTGATTTTTGTCAAGAAGATAATTGATTCCCGCCTCATCGGTTCTTGACTTGATAAGGTCAGTGAACCCTTGGATATCCTGCTTTTCAACAGAAGAGTCGTAATACTCATCAATTTTCTCACAGAAACGCTCTATGCTCTCCTCCCCTGTAGGATACTTATTGCCGGTTTTCTGCAGAGTATCAGGTGTAATTTTGACACCGATTGCAGAAAACAAATTATCAAAATATCTTACCTGACCGGTCACCTGTGCCATTCCCGTATTATCATCAACAACTGCGCTTCTTCCTATTTTTTTGCCTGCATTGTAAGCCGCAATCAGGTTTGACATAGTCAATTGTGCCCCGCTGTTGTACAGCGCACCTACCGCTTTTCCTGCATCCTCCCTGAAAATGTTCATCATCTTGTAGATGCCGATAAACTGCTGCCTTTCAGACGGTTCTATCTCCTTGTGCTTATCAAGCTTATATAAAAATCTGCTGAATTTTTCATCCTTACTGTCTGCTCCGGCCTGCTCAAGATAGTCGTTGAGCACCCTGATATCGGTATCCATAGGATTAAGTCCGTCTCTAATCATATTAAGGACAGTCTGCGGCTTCATATTGTCAATAAGCCGCTTAACCTCGCTGTACTGCTCCTTAATCAGCTCAACATTCTCCTTTGTCACATCCATATTGTTGGAAGCAAGGATTCTTACAGCACTTCTGTTTTCCTCATTGTCTTCCATATCCATATTGTCAAGAAGACTTTCGCTGCTGGCTGATACCGCTTTAAAAAGAGAATCCTTCAAATCCTTTCTGACCTGTGTACCTACCGCTTCGTAGGTGTACATTGCAGTTTTTACCTTGCCCGCAAGACTTCCGAGAGTTACTGCCGTGTCACCCTTGACAGCTTCAGCCACAAGAAAAATAGATGACTGACTGATTCTGAAAGCCGCCATTCTTACGTCAAACACCGCCATTTTCTCTTGTGTATCAGCCAAAGGCATTGCAAGCTCATCATTTTCTGCAAGGTGGTCCACAATACGGTCCACTGTAACCCCGGCTATTTCCGGCATTTTAATGCTGATGCCTGACATAAGATACATTCTCGCAGTCATAACCTGCTCATATCTTTCACCGGCAATTCTGCCTGTCTCCTCATTAAGGGTATAGTTATAGTCTGCCCTCATATATGTGAGCTTCAACTGGGCAATGGTAAAAGGCTTCTCTTCAAAAGTAAGCTGTGCAACATCATCAAAGGTAGTATTTGAAAGTACCTGATTTACTTCCCTTGATACGTCAATATCCGGCTGTCCCACAACCACTGTATCCTTAGCACTGCCTCCAACAAGAATGTTTTTTATAATCCTGTCCATAAGCTCATCTGTATTGCCCAGAGCCTCTTTTGCAGAAAAATTCTCCAGTTTCTCCATCATTTTAAGATGTTTTTCATCAACAGATATATTGTTTTCAATAAGAGTTCTAGCGAACTTTAAGGTTTTTGTTGAAACCTCCATACCGGCATTTGCAATAATTTTTTCAGCCTGACCCACAAGGCTGTTCCACTGGCTCTGGTCCAGCATTCCTATGCTTCCTGCCATTTTGGCAGCGCCGTAGCCTGCCTTGAAAAGATTATCAATGGTAAGTTCAAGGTCATTTGCAACAAGATAAAGCCCGGCATTTTCATCAAACTCCTGAATCTGCTCTGCAAGGCTTAATGCATCCTTGATTTCAAGAGCATTTTCCCTTGTTGCCGGTGCGCCTGCCGATTCCAGTTTTTCAAGAATCTGCTGTGTTGAAGCCTTATTTCCCGTTACCGCTTCTATTTTGTCCGAATCAATGTTACTGATGGTTCCGTTGTAATCATCGCAGTAGGTCGCAAGCATAATCTGAATTCGCTCCACTACATTAACAACCTCCTCAGGCTCCATATCATTGATGTTGTAGCCATTCTCGTCCATAAGCACCGGTGCAGAACCATCCATCTTCTTAAAAAGAGCCTTAAGGCTGTCCTTTGCAGCCTGGGCACTTACCTGAACCTGCTCCCTGATGGAATCAAGCTCATTCATAATCCCTGCTTTTGTTGTCTCATCCATTCTTGTGGCTGTCATAGGACCGCCCACACTTACGTTTTCAAAAAGCCTTTCGGTCTGTGCAGCGGTAGCACCGGCATTAACCTTAGCTGTGGCTATAGAGTTTATATTAACCTGATTGTCTGTATTTGTATTGAAATTAGCTGCCGATACATTCATAAGTACACCTCATTTCATCATTCGCCGGGAGCACTTGAAACTGCCTTACCCATGTTCCATACCTCTGCTGTTTTCCGGGCTGCCGTCAGCCTTTCCTCCTGGGCTTTGTAACCCACATTAACTGAGCGCGCGCCACAATCCATACACATTACATAAAAGCTGTTGCCCTCTTCTTCAAGAATCCCTGCCCCTCCGCACACAGGGCAGTCGTTCAAATCTATTAATTCGTAAATTTCCATATATAGTCTCCTTTTTAATTAGTCCTAGTTATTTTTTCCAACATAGCAGCGTCTTAAAACACCTTGAGTTGGATTAAACGGATTGTTTCGTACTTCGTACTCCCACAATCCTAACGAACATTCGCATATCGTGTGGCATACGCCCCACTTTTATGCTCATTTTCGTTAGTGCCAAAAGGCAATCACTCCACTTTCATGCGAGCATGAGTGGAGTACTACCTTTTGACACTTTAATCCAAAATAACCTGTGTATTTCCACACAGGTTATTTCGGCAAATTTGTCTGATTTTATTATATCTTGTGTTGTAATAACTTTTTATAACTTAAATCAATGGCAAAAGCTCCCAGTGGTGCGGTAATGACAATTGCAAGAACCGCCACTGTCAGAACAACGTCGCCGCAGGCAAGGCCCATACTTAAGGGAATTCCGCCGATTGCTGCCTGTACCGTTGCCTTGGGGGTGTATGCCAACATGGTAAAAAGCCTCTCCCTGCAATTAAGGCCGGTTCCCAAAAGACACATAAACACACCTGCCATTCTGAAAACAAGGGCACCTGCAATTACAAGGACTGCGCCGATTCCCACATTTCCCAGAGCTTCTACGTTAACTGTTGCGCCCACCAGAACGAATAAAAATACTTCTGCTCCAACCCACAGCTTATTGTACTTTACCGACAGCCGCTCTGCCACGACTTTGCGATACTTCTGCAGTGCAATACCAATGAACATAATTGCAATCAGTGCTGAAAACGTTATAGGCGTGTTAAGGGCATCCTCTGCTGCCACCAGTGCAAATGAAACCGAAAGAATAATAAGGACCTTTATGGTGTCTCGCACATGGACTTTTTCAAAATACTTTGCAAGTGCAAAGCCCGCGGCGATGCCCACAGCCACCCCGATTATTATTGATGCCGGAATGTTTACAAAGCTCATTACAGATGCGCTCTCTCCCTGGGCAAGCCCCAGAAATGTTGAAAAAAGCACAATGACGTACACATCATCTACAGAGGCTCCTGCCAGAATAAGCTGTGGTATTCCTTCTTGTGTTCCATAGCCCTCTTCCATAAGCTTTACCATTCTTGGCACTACCACGGCAGGTGAAACTGCTGCAAGGACTGCACCCATAATTGCAGCCTCGGTAAGACTTATGCCAAGTATTCCCGGTGCCAGCAAAAGCACACCTGCCAGTTCAAAGCTGGCAGGCAGAAAACACATCAGCAATGCAGGACGTCCCAGCTTTTTTAAGCCTGAAATATCAAGTCCGAATCCTGCTCTTGTCAATATAACAATCAGGGCTATTTTCCTTATGTCCGGCGATATTGTAAGAATCGACGGTGCAATCCAGTCAAGCACATAAGGTCCGAGAACAATACCTGTAGCAAGCATTCCAAGTAGGCCCGGAAGCCTGCATTTTCTGCACAGCCAGCCAAGAGCCATGCCGACTGTAAGAATTAAAGAGATACTAAGTAACACAGAAAAACTCCTTATTAAAACTTCCTTGCCGTACTGAATTCATAAACAGCTATACCGTATTTTGGCATATCCATAAGTATGGAATTGCGGTATCCGTCGCACTCTCCGGCTACCGTGCTCAATGTCTGCGGAAGTTCTTTACTTCCAAAAACCTTTTTAAGCTTGCACCTGATAGGAAAACCAAATCTGAAATTAGCTCTCTCAACCGGTGTAAAATTCAGTGCAAAGAACAAATTCTTCTTGCGGTCCGGGCTGATTCTTATAAATGAGAACATGGAATTGTCCTTATCATTGGCGTTAATCCATCTGAAGCCCTTCGGGTCGTAATCTGTTGCATACAATGCAGGATACTTTCTGTAGAGCTTCATTATGTCTCTCACAAATTCCTGCATTTCCTTGTGATTCTTTTCCTTCAGCAGGTACCAGTCAAGGGATTTAGCCTCGCTCCACTCATTCCACTGGGCGAATTCCTGTCCCATGAAAAGCAGCTTTTTACCCGGATGTCCAATCATATATGTATATGCCAGCTTTAAGTTGGCGAACTTATCGTCAATATCACCGGGCATCTTGCCAAGCATTGAACACTTAAGGTGGACAACCTCATCATGGGAGATAGGTAAAATAAATCTCTCACTGTATGCGTACATAAGGCTGAAGGTCATTTTGTTGTGGTTATACTTTCTGAAATACGGGTCCAGCTTCATATATTCGAGAAAATCGTGCATCCAGCCCATGTTCCACTTGAAGGTAAAACCAAGTGTTCCTTCATCATCCGGATTGCCACTGACATTAGGCCATGCCGTTGATTCCTCTGCAATACTGATAGCCCTTGGGTAACGGTGCTTCAAAACACTGTTGAAATGCTTCAAAAACTCCATAGCTTCAAGATTGCCGTTGTCACCGTACTTATTAGGAACCCAGTTGCCCGGCGTTCTTCCGTAGTCAAGATACAGCATTGATGCAACAGCATCAACCCTGAGTCCGTCCACATGGAACTTGTCTACCCAGAAGAGACCATTGGCAATGAGGAAATTGGACACCTCATGCTTTGCATAGTCAAATACCAGTGTACCCCAGTCAGGATGCTCTCCTTTTCTCGGGTCTGCGTATTCATACACACAGCTGCCGTCAAACTTGGCAAGGCCGTGAGCATCCCTTGGGAAGTGGGCCGGAACCCAGTCAAGTATCACACCGATACCACGCTTGTGCATCTCGTTGACAAAATACATAAAATCCTTTGGCGAGCCATATCTTGCAGTCGGTGCGTAATAACCTGTCACCTGATATCCCCATGAGCCGTCATAAGGATACTCTGCAATTCCCATAATTTCAATGTGGGTGTAACCCATCTTTTTAACATAATCTCCCAGTGATTTAGCAAGCTCTCTGTATCCGAAAAAGCCGTCATCACTGTCCTCCACCTGCTTAAGCCATGAGCCAAGATGAACCTCATAAATTGACATAGGTGCCTTAAGGTGGTCCTCTGTCTCCTTGGCGGCAATCCACTCACTGTCAGTCCACTCAAAACCATCCAGACTTGTAATCACGGAGCCGGTCTCAGGTCTTAACTGTGCCGCATTAGCATAAGGGTCAGCCTTATAAATAGCCTTTCCCTGTGCCGTCACGATTAAATACTTGTATACCTGACCTTCCTTTGCGCCAGGCACAAATAAATCATAAATTCCACCGTCTGAAACCCTGTGCATATCATAGCCGTAAGCGTTCCAGCCGTTAAAATCTCCCACCACAAACACTTCTCTGGCATTAGGAGCCCACACGGCAAAATAAACGCCCTTTTTCCCATCCTTGGTGGTAACATGGGCACCCATTTTATTATAAATTTCATAATGAGTTCCTTCACCATACAGGTATGCATCCACGTCGGTCATAAAAATTGGATTTGTCTTACGCCCCATAAAAACCTCCTCCTATTGCACTGCTTGCAATTTCACCATATTGTATTGTTAAAATTGTATCACAAATTCTTACTGTTTGCAATTCTTATTTCATTAATTATGTCAAATTCCAGTTTTACATCTGCCTTTATTGCATACACATCCAAAAGCTTCATAATCTCAGCCAATTCATCCATTGCCTTGTCACTGTCCTTTTTGTATAAAAGGTTGTAAGCATACATAAGACGGTGCCTTGAAGGGTAAAGAGATGTAGCCTTGATATATGTCTGCAAATCCTTGTCATAAAGCCCGTCAATAACCTCTGCCGGTGCATTTTTAATCACATTATAAAATAAGCATTCGCACTTTGCCTCATTTTTAAAGACTTTTATCACACCCTCTGTATCAAGAAGTCTTTTGTAGATTCTGTAGGCATCATCAAATTTTCTGTCAGCAAAATAAAGAGATGCCTGATATAGGTAAGCATTGGCAATGGTAGCATTGGTAATATCCAGATTTTCAAAATCCATTTTCATCAGCTCATCCCTCAATTCCCCGTTTAACCGGGAATAATCATCAACCACTGTGAGAACGGCATTCATTGTAAGAACGATATTCATACACTTGCGCACAAGCAGATTTCTTCTCAGATCAACAAAAAGATTATATCCGTCATTTTGAGTTCCTTGAATTTTAGCCGGAAACAGATTGGAAATACCCAGCGCATAGCCCATTATTGCAGGCATAAAAAGCCAGAAATATGAGGTCATATTAAATTCCTGCGTAGAAAAAATCCCCATAAAAACTGTAGCCACGATTATGTTTGCAAGACTGCCTCCCAGGTGATAAAACTTGTACGGACAATTCTCCGGTTCAACATCCGGAGGACACATAAGACACTGCCCCGCAGTTCCAAGTATCATCATTTTTCTTAGTCTCATTCCATATGTTGTTTTTACCAGAGTAATTTTGCCAACCCTGAAGCTTACAAATGCGTATCCTGTAGCCAGACCTGCAAACATATGTCCTGCTTCGTGCACAATGATATGGAAAAACATCCATATGAAAATCGTAGCAAAAGTTAAAACTGCAATTATTAAAAATTTGTCTTTTTCGCCATCATACAGCCTCATCAGCTGCCCCATCTTTATGCCCATAAAAATATAGCAGGCAAACTGAAAGACATAATTAAACATGGTCAAAATTGTATCTGCTGTCTTTTTCATCGGTATCCCCCTTTAAAACTTTCTTCCGCCACCGCCGAAGCTGTGACCGCCGCTGCCCACATGTATTGATGAATGGCCTCCACCGCCGCTGCTTTGTGGTTTTGGTGTCTTTGTAACTGTAGTTCTTACGAATACATCGCTCTTATTGACTATGTTGCAGGAATTATTTTTTGCATAAAAATGACCGTCAACTGTCATTTTGGCCTTAGCATTGCTGCGAAGGATGAATACCACAAGAAGTGATATTACAAGTGCAATTCCTAACCTTATGGCCACACCTTGGAAGGTTATTTTTCCCGAATCTTCATCCGGAACAAAATCCACATCCGGACTATAATAATTATTATCCGTACCTGAGCCGCTCCGGTAATATTTTTTAACAGAATTTGCAAAGGTCCTGCAGCCGCTGTAGTACTTTCCGCTGCCAAGATAATCAGCAACGCTGTCCAGGGTTTTGCTTATTCTTCCGTCTGTCATAACATACTTTGCCTGACCTGACGTAGAAATCCATATTTCTCTTGACTCCATGTCAATAAGCAGTAAAACAGCATCACCATGAACTGTATCGTAGCCGAACTTATGGGCCATGAAAAAATCTTCCGCATAGCTCATGGCCGTTTTTCCTTCATTGTCATTGGTAGTTACCACAATTAAATCACACTCTATCTGCTGCGCCGTCTCAACCAGCAAATCCTGAAGTGTTTCCCTCTCGGTTTCGGTAAGAAGGTTTGCCTGGTCGTAAACCTTATCCTGGGTGTCCGAAAAGCCTGTGAGCAGCACAAATACAAGACTTAGCAGACATATAATACTTAATCTTCTCTTCATATCCATACTCATGCCCCCTAAATCCCTATAAGCATTGACAGTGCAAACACAGCCGCAAAGGTTAAAATGCCTGCAATTACACTTTTGGCTGTACTTACCGGCCGGTCTGCAACTATTTTGCCTGTCTGTCCGTTCATAAACAGCTGGTGATTCTCATTCCTGTATCTGTAATTCAGTATCCATACAGGCAGAAGGGCATACTCCTCGCTGCGCTTCACACAGTTGACATCACTGCTTATAACCGTTACAGTGGCATATCCAAGTATGGTTTCCCTGGTCATTTCTTCTATGTATTTTTTAGCCCTTATCTGGGTTCTGTCCTGAAGCTGTGCTGCCGTATAGTTGTATTTTTCTGACATATAACCTGAAAGGTACGGCATGGAAAATGGTATCATCTGACAATATTCAAAGGGTTCAAGCTTATCCATGACATCATCAGGCATTCTCTGGGAAGCATCTGCCGGAATCCTTACAAACTCAGCATTGGTAAGCCTTGCAACACTGAAATGGTCGGTGTAATGATAAATATACTTACTGTCGCTGCTTGTTCGTGTCCTGGTTGCGTTGGCAATCATATTGTCCGTGCAATTGTAGTTATAGAGCCAGAATGGAACGTATACACCCATGATGTTGTCTATTGTACTTTCCTTCTTTAAGGCCGACGGAGTGAGAATACCCTTGCTCATCCATGTTTTCACCAGATTCTTTGCCGCATTCTTGTCGAATTTGAAAGGAATAATGCTGTCGGGCTCAAATTCTCCGTCAAGTCTGTCCTGAACAAGTGTGGGATTGCCGCAGAATGCACACATTGTAGCAGATGTATGTTCATCTGCAACCAGCTCTGCGCCGCAGCTTTTACAGTGATATGTAATTGTTTTGCCGTAATTCCCCTTCTGTGTCTGGCTCTGTGTCTGGCTTTGCTGCCCCCTTCCATGCTGCTGTTCATAATCATACACGCTTATGTACAGGTCACAATACTGGCAGTGAAGCTTGCCACTGGCACCGTCATATACCATTGCCGCCCCGCAGGCCGGGCATGTATAGGTAACTTCCATAACGCAACTCCCTCCGTTATATAAATATTTCTGGTACTAAGGTACTTTTATTCACAATTTGTTTACATTTAATTCAATAACTATTAACAAGAAAAACATTGTTTCTTCACTTTTGTATTGTATTATAAATATAAGTTCAGAAGATGATTTTTTTGAGTTTTTTTCATACTTTTTGAGTTGACTAATCAGCTCTCCTCCCTTTTTTCAAGATCCACATATGTGGGTCTTGTTTTTTTATTGTATAGGATTAAAGTGTCAAAAGGTAATACACTGATTTCTGTATTTGTATTTTATCATAATTTTGTATGATTCACAATAATTTCTCAAAAAGATGTTTCCCTTTTGTGTTAATATATGGTATAATATCAATATGTAATTTACTAGGAGGTATTTTGTATGTTAGTTTCAGCAAAGGAAATGTTACAGAAGGCTGCCGCAGGCAAGTACGCAGTAGGTCAGTTTAATATTAATAACCTTGAGTGGACCAAGTCTATTCTTATGACAGCTCAGGAAATGAACTCGCCGGTTATTCTTGGTGTTTCTGAAGGTGCCGGAAAGTATATGGCAGGCTACAAAACCGTTGCAGGTATGGTTAACGGTATGCTTGAAGGCCTGAATATCACCGTACCTGTTGCCCTCCACCTTGATCACGGTTCATATGAAGGCTGCCTCAAATGTATCGAGGCAGGTTTCTCATCAGTTATGTTTGACGGTTCTCACTACCCAATCGAAGAGAACATTGCCAAGACAAAGGAACTGGTAAAGCTTTGCAATGAGAAGGGCTTATCCCTTGAAGCAGAAGTAGGTTCAATCGGCGGTGAAGAGGACGGCGTTATCGGTATGGGTGAGTGTGCAGACCCTAATGAATGTAAGGCAATTGCAGATTTGGGCGTGACAATGCTCGCTGCCGGCATCGGCAATATCCATGGCAAGTAC
>JBJENU010000006.1:0-4190 GCA_051880355.1 Lachnospiraceae bacterium
GACTGGATAATTTGATTCAGTCCTTTTTTATTGTCTTTTTATGTAAATTTATATTGTTTTTTTGGTAATTCTTTGATATAATTATCACATATAAATTGTGTACGAGAATTTTTATCTCAGGGAAGGAATTGTCTATGGAAACTAATATTTTAATGGAAAGCGGTACTAATGAATTAGAAGTGCTTGAGTTTATTGTAGGAGACAATCATTACGGAATTAATGTTGCCAAGATTAGGGAGATTGTACCTTATCATGAAGTTACACCGATTCCTAATACCCATCCTTCGGTTGAAGGCATTTTTATGCCAAGAGATATAATGATTACGGTTATTGATCTTGCTAAGGTAATTAATTTGCCGCAGTCGGAAGATGTTACTAAGGATATGTTTATTATTACTAATTTTAATAAACTGAACGTGGCATTTCATATTAAGCAGGTTAACGGAATACACAGGGTTTCGTGGGCAGATATTATTACCCCTGACCCGACGATAAGCTCGGCAGATAATGGTATTGCAACAGGTATTGTCAAGATTCAGGGAAGGCTTATAGTAATTCTTGATTTCGAGAGAATTGTGTCTGATATCAGCCCTGAGACAGGTCTTAAGGTATCTGATATTAACAGGCTTGAGACAAGAGAACGTAACAATATACCTATTGTTGTGGCAGAGGATTCTCCACTCTTGGGCAAGCTTATTGCGGATTCCCTTTCAAGAGCCGGATATGTTAATATTCGTATGTGTGCCAACGGTCAGGAGGCCTGGGACTGGCTGTGCAGTGTTAAGAAGAAAGGCGGCAACATTGACTCGGAAGTACGTTGTGTCATTACTGACCTTGAGATGCCGCTTATGGATGGTCACAGACTTACCAAGCTTATTAAGGAAGATGAAGAGTTGAAGCATATTCCGGTTGTTATTTTCTCATCTCTTATTAATGAGCAGATGAAGAGAAAGGGCGAAGCTTTAGGTGCTGACATACAGCTTTCTAAGCCGGAGATTGGTAAACTGGTTGATGAGATTGACAGACTTTTACTTGGCGTTAATAATTAATAATAGCTGATTTGGAGGGTGTCGTTTGGCACCCTTTGTTTGTTGAAAAAATTACGTGTAATGCGGGAGAGAATTTTATGGAGCATAACCTTCAATATCTGAAAGAAAAAATACAGGCTGCTGATGCGGTACTAATCGGTATAGGCAATGAATTATCTTTGAGAGACGGCAGAGAAGAGGATGTAAAATCTGCATATGAAAAGATTAGAGAATTAGTGGAAAATAAGAACTATTTTGTTATCAGTGAAAATGATGATAATCAATTATATATGCATGAATTTGATAAAAAAAGAGTTATAGCCCTTGCAAAAGAGGATTTTGAAGGGGAAGAAGGAGAAAAAAAGTGGACTATATATAATTCATGGCTTATGGCAACCATGAAAAAAAGTCTGCTTCTTGTGGAACTTGGTGTGGGATTTCAGAACCCCAATGCAATAAGATGGCCGTTTGAGAGAATTACATTTATTGGAAGCGGAGCTTATTTGATAAGAATACATAGGATGTTTTCACAGGTTGATGAAAAAATAAAGGATAAAAGCGAGAGCATTGCCGTTAATTCTTTGGAATTTCTCATTGAGAAATAACAGAGTATATGGTAGAATTACAGTATTAAGGTTTTTACGGAGGTAAAAATGGCTGAATTAGATGAAGAACTTGATGCGGTAAGCGAGGCAAAGGCCAGGGCTGCCATGTCAGATGAAGAGACTCCGGCGACACTGGGCAATGAGTTTAGTGATATGTTTGGAGAGGAAAATTTTGATATTAATTCAATTCCTGACAGAGAAGCCAGAGAACTTTCTGATTCGGAGATGGAAAGAATTGCCGGTATGCAGCTTGATGATTTGCTTGACGGTACTGAAAATGTTTCAATTGAAAGTCTTTTTGGCAATCAGGATTCAGAGGATGATAATATAGAAGAAGTGACTGACGGGGAAGGAGAGATATCAGCTGCACAGCTGCTTGGATTTTCAGGTGAAGAAGCTGAACCGGTTAAGGAAGATATTCTTGATGAAGAAATCCCCATTGGAGATGACGGCAATGAAATGTCAGGGAAAAAGCATAAAAAGAGTAAAAAGAATAAAAAGGCAGGAAAAGACCAGCCTCAGCTTGAGGATGGCCTGCCTAAAAAATCTTTTGGACAGAAGGTAAAGGGGCTTTTCTTTGAGATTGATGATACAGGAAGTGAAGCGGTTAAAACAGAAGAGACAGATGATAAGCCTCATAATATCCTGCCGGATAATGAAGAAGAACTTGATGAGAATGAGCGCCTTTTGAAGTCTATGTATGGTTCGGATATTGACGGAGAGCCTCTTGATGAAGAAGAAGAGGGGGCTGTAAAGCTGGGATTTTTCGCCAAAATCAAAATGCTTTTTGCAAAGAAAAAGGCGCAGAATGCCATAGAGGAGCAGGAAGAAGAGGCGGCAGAGGCTTTAGAGGACGAGGAAAGAAGACAGAAAAAGCAGGAAAAGAAAGAAGCGAATGCTGCTAAAAAGGAAGCGGCTAAAGCTGAAAAAGAAGCTAAGAAAAAACAGCCAAAACCTGAGAAGCCTAAGAAGGAGCCAAAGCCTAAAAAGGTCAAGGAACCGCCAAAGCCTGGTGATATTCTTAAGATTAAGCCTAAAACAATTGTTGCCCTTGTACTTTTTGTTGTGGGTGCAGTTATTCTTGTTAATCTTGCCAACAGTACATTTCATTATAATCGTGCAATTTCAAGAGCAAAGCTGTTTTTCCAGAATGGAAACTATTCCCAGGCTTATGATGAATTGGCAGGTCTTAACTTGGAGGAGGCCGACTATTCTCTCTACGACCAGATTTGTACAATCATGGTTCTTGAGAAGCAGAGCACTTCATATGAGAATTTTACCAAATTAAAAGATCCTGTAAAGGCTCTGGATTCTCTCATTAAAGGTGTTGCAAGATATCAAAAGTATGCACCTCAGGCCGAAAAGCTTGGAGTATCTGTCCAATTTGAGGCAGCCAAAGAAAAAATAGTTAAGCTTTTGCTTGATAATTATGGCATCACTTATGAAAAGGCATGTGAATATGTGGAATTGGAGAAAAATGATTTCGTTCAATACTATCATACCATTGAATCGTACGGAGGTAAGTAACTAATGATAGGTATTATAGATTATGATGCAGGCAATTTGAAAAGTGTAGAAAAGGCTCTTATTTCACTGGGCCAGGATGTTGTTGTATCCAGAGACAGGGAAGAATTATTAAAATGTGATAAGGTTATACTGCCGGGTGTGGGTTCATTTGGCGATGCTATGGCTAATCTTAATAGGTTTGGCCTTGTAGATACGATAAAGGAGATTGTTGCAGCTAAGAAGCCTTTCCTTGGTATCTGCCTTGGATTGCAGCTTCTGTTTGAATCAAGTGATGAATCTCCCGGAGTAGAGGGACTTGGAATTTTACCGGGTAAAATTTTAAGAATACCTGATTGTGAGGGCCTTAAGATTCCCCATATGGGCTGGAATTCCCTTGAGATTAATCCGGAATCCGGACTTTTTGCAGGGATACCTAATCAGTCATATGTATATTTTGTACATTCGTATTATCTTAAGGCAGATGATGAAAAGATTGTTGCCGCTTCAACTGAATATTCTACACATATACATGCGGCTGTTGAATCAGGTAACGTATTTGCATGCCAGTTCCATCCTGAGAAAAGCAGTGATGTAGGACTTAAGATTTTGAAGAATTTTGCAGAAATGTAGAGGTTAGATTATGTATACAAAAAGAATTATTCCCTGCCTTGACTGTAAGGACGGAAGAGTTGTAAAAGGAACTAATTTTGTTAATCTCAGGGATGCAGGAGATCCGGTTGAAGTTGCTTCAATGTACGATAAAGCAGGTGCAGATGAAGTGGTTTTTCTTGATATTACTGCTTCAAGTGATGGCAGAAAGACCACGGTGGATTTGGCAAGAAGAGTTGCAGAAAGACTTTTTATTCCATTTACAATCGGTGGTGGAATAAGAACCATAGAGGATTTTAAACTTCTTTTAAGAGAAGGGGCAGATAAGATTTCTGTTAATTCTGCGGCTATTATGAATCCTAATCTTATAAGCGAGGCTGCTGACAAATTTGGCAGCCAGTGCGTTGTGGTTGCCATTGATGCCAAGAGACGTGAAGATGGC
>JBJENU010000007.1:0-4181 GCA_051880355.1 Lachnospiraceae bacterium
TAGACGAATACAGGAAAGAAGTGGAGAGGGCTAAAGCGGAACTGGCTGAAGCTAAGGCGGAAGCTAAAGCGGAGGTAGAAAGGGCTAAGGCAGAAGCAGAAAAGACTAAGGCTGAAGTGGAAAAGACTAAGGCTGAAGTGGAAAAGACTAAAGCTGAGGTGGAAAAGACCAAGGAGGAAAACAGACGACTGAAAGAGGAACTTGCAAGATTAAGAAAAGAATAAAATAGTATGTATAAGGGGGTTGGTGTATACCAGCCCTCTTTTATGGCGCGGCATGCCGGGCATTTATCTGAGGAACGTGTATACGCGAAGGAAACGAGAGGAAAAGGATATGTTAGAATTAGAAAAAGAATTATTTCAATTACAGGATTTGGATTATAGGGATTTTCAAAGTAAATTGATGCCCGGTATTGATAAAAACGCTATAATTGGAATAAGAATTCCGGTATTAAGGGCATTTGCAAAGAAGTTTGAAAAGACAGAAGCTGCAAAAGAGTTTATAAGTGTACTGCCACATAGATATTATGAGGAGGATAATCTTCATATGATGATTATTACCGGCATTAAAGATTATGAAAAGTGTATATATGAGATAGAACGTTTTCTTCCATATATCAATAACTGGTCAACCTGTGATACGCCACTTCCCAAGTGCTTTAAGACAAATAAAGAGAATCTTCTTATTCATGTTAAGAAGTGGATTGATTCTGATGAGGTATATTCAATAAGATACGGAATAGGCGTACTGATGAGAATGTATCTTGATGAGGATTTTAAGCCGGAATATCTTGAACTTGTGTCAGAAGTTAAGTCGGAGGAGTACTATGTAAATATGATGATTGCATGGTATACGGCAACAGCTCTTGCTAAGCAGTGGAATGAATCAATCGTATACATAGAACAGCACAGGTTATCCCAGTGGGTACACAAAAAGACCATACAGAAGGCAATAGAAAGTTATAGGATTACAGATGAGCAGAAACAATATTTAAGGAGTTTGAAATAGAATTAAGGCACTAAGGTAATTTAAATACATTTTACAAAAACTTTACACCGGTAAGGTAATGCATTTTACAAATAATTGTTAACATACCCTCTGCAAGCAGATGCAGAGGGTTTTCTTTTTATGCGACCAAGCATGCACATATCATTCTAATCACGTATTGATTAAAGCCCCATGAAAATCTTCTGCGGAAGCCTGTAATAAAAAATGAGGAAGGTAACGAAAGTTATGAGAAAAAGTATTAAGAAATTACTTGCTGTGGCGTTGACAGCAACATTAGGTCTTGCAACATTAGCTGGATGCGGAGCCGGTTCGTCTTCAAGTGGTTCTTCAGACGATGGAAGCAAGAGCGGTAAGGAGCTTTCAGGAAAAATTCAGTTGGCTGGAAGTACATCAATGGAGAAGATGTGTGGAGCTCTTATGGAAGCGTTTATGGAGAAGTATCCGAACATCACAGTAACAACAGAATATACAGGTTCAGGTGCAGGTATTGAGTCAGTTACTTCAGGTTCAGTTGATATCGGTAATGCATCAAGAGCATTATCAGATAAAGAGAAGTCTGCAGGTATTGAGGAAAATATTGTAGCCATTGATGGTATCGCAATGATTACAGATAAGAACAACAAGGTTACTAATGTAACAAAGCAGCAGCTCACAGATATTTACACAGGAAAGATTACTAACTGGAAGGATCTTGGTGGAGCTGATGAAGCAATTGTTGTAATCGGAAGAGAGAGTGCATCTGGTACAAGAGGAGCATTTGAGGAACTTTTAAGTGTTAAAGATAAATGTGCATATGCACAGGAACTTGATTCAACAGGTGCGGTACTTGCTAAGGTAGCAGCTACTCCTGGTGCAATTGGTTATGTTTCATTAGATGTTGTAGATAAGACAGTAATAGCATTAAAGCTTGACGGCGTTGAGGCAACAGAGGCTAACATCAAGGCTGGTAAGTATTTACTTTCTCGTCCATTTGTAATGGCAACAAAGGGTGCTGTATCATCACAGAACGAATTAGTTCAGGAATGGTTCAACTTTGTTAAATCTGAGGATGGTAAGAAGGTAATCAAGGGAGTAGGTTTAATCCTTCCGGACTAATTTTACATAAGACAAACAGATTCCCGGCTTAAAGAAACATGAAATAATTAACCTGATTGATTCTGGTGTAATTGTAAATGTTTCAAAAGCCGGGAATAAATGCTCTATAAATATAGAATCTGAAATGGAGAGACTGGCATGGATGAGGTTATAAATATTAATATAAATAAAGCGAAGAAAGAAACTAAAGATATCCCAAAGATGGCCAATGGTTCAATCAAGAAAAATGGGAAATCAAAGCACTATAGTGAAAGTGTGGCGAAGATTATATTCTTAGTATGTGCTGTTGTGGCAATTCTGGCAGTCTGTTCTATAACAATCTATATGTTCCTCAAGGGAACAGAGAGCTTAGGAAGTGTAGGAATAGCTGATTTGTTATTTAAAACAGTATGGGCACCAACAGCTACATCTCCGTCATACGGTATAGTATATATTATATTTTCATCTATAGTGGGAACAACTCTGGCAATACTGCTCGGCGTTCCAATCGGGCTTTTAACAGCAGTTTTTCTCACAGAAATATCAAATAAAAAACTTGCTGCAATCGTTCAGCCGGCAGTTGAGCTTCTTGCAGCAATACCTTCAGTTATATATGGACTTCTTGGATTGATGCTGCTTAATCCCCTCCTTTATAAGTTAGAAAAAATCATATTCAGGAATTCCACAACACATCAATTCACAGGAGGTGCAAACCTTCTGGCTGCCGTGCTTGTTCTTGCAATCATGATACTTCCTACAGTTATCAATATGAGTGCATCTGCAATCAGGGCAGTTCCAATGAATCTGAGGGCGACATCACTTGCCCTGGGAGCAACTAAGATACAGACAATATTCAAGGTGGTAGTCCCAGCAGCCAAGTCAGGTATTATTACCGGAATAGTATTGGGGATAGGAAGAGCATTAGGAGAGGCCATGGCAATTAACATGGTAGCCGGTGGAGCGGTAAATATTCCTCTTCCATTTAATTCAGTCAGATTTCTTACAACACAGATTGTAAGTGAGATGAGTTATGCAGAAGGTGTACACAGACAGGTTCTTTTTACAGTAGGACTGGTTCTATACATTTTTATTATGGTTATAAATCTTGTGATTACAATGTTACAGAAGAAGGGGGAGAAGAATAATGGGTAATCTTAAAGCCAGAAAAAGACATCCGGAAGAAATTGCAGTATACACGGGTATATATCTGTGTGCTGCGTTTTCGGTTCTCCTGCTTATTGGAATTATTGTTTATGTATTTGCTAAGGGTGCAAGGCGTGTGAACTGGGCGTTCCTTACTGGAGTGACATCAATACTGCATGGTACAGTTGGAATTGCAGGTAATATCCTGAATACATTGATAATAATTTTTCTTACTATGATAATTACAACGCCAATCGGTGTGGGAGCTGCTATTTATTTAAATGAATATGCCAAACCGGGAAAGCTTGTTACACTTATTATATTTGCAACAGAGACACTTGCAGGAATTCCGTCCATCATATTCGGATTGTTTGGAATGCTTTTCTTTGGACAGTTGTGCCACATGGGGTATTCCCTTCTTACAGGTTCGCTTACGCTCACTCTGATGGTGCTTCCTCTTGTTACGAGAAATACCCAGGAAGCATTAAAGACTGTGCCGGACAGCTTTAGGACAGGGGCTGTAGGCCTTGGCGCAGGCAAATGGTACACAATCAGGACAATTCTGCTTCCTTCTGCAATGCCAGGTATTGTGACAGGCGTGATTCTCGCTATAGGAAGAATTATCGGAGAGTCGGCGGCATTGCTGTTCACGGCAGGAAGTGCCCATCTTCTGCCTAAGACCTTTGATGCATTTCTTGAGAAAATATTTAATTCGGGCGGAACACTTACAATCCAGCTTTACTTAAGCGCAAGTAAGGGAGAATTTGAAGTGGCCTTTGGTATAGCGGTTGTACTTCTTATAGTTGTACTGCTTATTAATCTTGCTACAAAGAGATTGGCAAAGAAGCTTGAAAAGCATTAATTGGAGGAATAATGATGAGCAATCCTATTAAAGTAAAAGTAGAAAATCTTAATCTGTATTATGGAGACAATCATGCTCTTAAGGATGTAAGTAT
>JBJENU010000008.1:0-4161 GCA_051880355.1 Lachnospiraceae bacterium
GAAATCATTTACAAGACCTCCATCTCTTAATGTACAGTCAACAATCTTAATGTCCTCTCTGTAGGTCATTATGTCGCCTTTACGCTTTAATTCCATTTTAAAATTCCTCCGTTTTTTATATTGCTTTCACACTTCAAAGTATTTGACATTATATCACAAGTGCTTTTATTTTTCAACTATTAACCGCATTTGCAAAGCCTTTTATGAAATCTATAAGGCAATCTATATACTCACCCTGATTTTTAAAAGCAGCCCTTGGTCTGGTAAAAGTAAAAAATGGGGCTTTCTCCACAGTAAATTTCAGGTCATTTCCATACTTTTGCACAAATTCAGGAATCTTTTCCACATGAATATTTTTATTCTCCGGATAAAGCCTTAAAATGGTGCGGTAACAACTTTTGCTGCCAACCATCATCTTAGAGCCCTTTATTTCCATAATTCCTGCCCTGTGGGCAACGGCCTTCAAAAGGGCAATGGCAAGAAGATTAGAGGCACTGTCGGGCATATCACCATAGCGGTCAATAAGCTCATCCTCCATATCCATACGCTCCTCAGCTGTCTCAATTGTGGCAATTCGCTTGTATATATCCAGCTTCTGCAGCTCTGCCTTAATATATGTATCAGGTATAAATGCATCCACCGGTAAATCTACGCAGGTTTCGTAAGATACAGCAACCTCAATACCTTTAAGCTTTGATACTGCTTCGTTTAACATTTTACAATACAGGTCATATCCCACTGCTGCCATATGTCCATGCTGACTCTGTCCCAGAACATTTCCGGCACCTCTGATTTCCAAATCCTTCATGGCAATCTTAAAGCCCGAGCCAAGGTCTGTAAATTCCCTTATTGCCGCCAGCCTCTTTTCTGCTGTTTCCTTTAACATAGAGTCTCGCTTATACAGCAAAAATGCATAGGCAGTCCTGTTGGAACGTCCCACTCTGCCCCTTAGCTGATAAAGCTGTGAAAGTCCGAATTTATCCGCATCCTGAATAATGATTGTGTTGACATTGGAAATGTCAAGTCCTGTCTCAATAATAGTTGTTGAAACCAGCACATCAATATCACCATTAATAAAATCCATCATTATGCTCTCCAGCTGGCGTTCATCCATCTGACCGTGGGCATATACAACATTGGCGTCAGGCACAAGGCTCTGGATTTTCATGGCAACCTCATCAATATTCTGCACTCTGTTATACACATAATAAACCTGTCCTCCCCTGCCAAGCTCACGTCTTAAAGCCTCCCGGACAATTTCATCATTCTGCTCACTGACAAAGGTCTGAATAGGCATTCTGTCAGTCGGTGCCTCCTCAAGCACACTCATATCGCGAATTCCCACCAGGCTCATATGCAGAGTTCTCGGAATAGGCGTTGCACTCAGTGTAAGCACATCTACATTCTCTTTTAATTTCTTAATTTTCTCCTTGTGGGTAACACCAAAACGCTGCTCCTCGTCAATGATAAGCAGCCCCAAATCCTTATATTCCACATCCTTTGACAGCAGTCTGTGGGTTCCGATTACTATGTCAACCATACCTTTTCTTAAATTTTCTATGGTTTCCCTGTTCTGCTTAGCGCTTCTGAATCTGGAAAGCATAGCCACTGTGACAGGGAAATTTTTCATTCTCTGGACGAAGGTATTGTAATGCTGCTGCGCCAGAATTGTTGTAGGCACAAGATAGGCAACCTGCTTGCTTTCCTGAACTGCCTTAAAGGCTGCACGTATGGCAATCTCAGTTTTACCAAAGCCAACATCACCGCATATAAGTCTGTCCATTATCTTGGCACTTTCCATATCCCGCTTGGTATCCTCAATGGCATTTATCTGGTCCTTTGTCTCCTCATAAGGGAACATCTCCTCAAACTCTTTCTGCCACACTGTATCCTGCCCATACCTATACCCCTGGGTCATCTGCCTTTTGGCATAGAGTTCAACCAAATCTCTGGCGACCTCTTCAACGGCACGGGTTACCTTGCCCTTAGTCTTGCTCCATTCAGGGCTACCCAGCTTATTAAGCTTAGGAGCCTTGGCATCCTGCCCTGCATATTTCTGTAAAAGCTCAAGCTGTGTTGCCAGAATATAGAGGTTGCCCCCATCGGCATACTCTACCTTAATGTAATCCTTTTCAATTCCGTCAACGGTAATTTTCTCAATTCCGCGATATATGCCAAGACCGTGGTTTTCATGGACAACATAATCGCCAATGGAAAGTTCATTGAAGCCTCCGATGGACTTGCCCTCATACCGTTTGGTCTTACGCTTTTTGGTACTCTTCTGGCCAAAAATATCGCCTTCAGTAATAACAACAAACTTAACAAGAGGATATTCATAGCCGGCTGTGAGACTTCCATGGGTCACAAGAATCTGCCCCGGTTCAAGCTCCCTGCTATCCTTTTCACCATAAAAGGCATTGAGCCCGTATTCCTTCAAATCCTGCGAAAGTCGCATGGCGCGGCTCTTGGAGGTGGACACCAGAATAACCTTAAAGCCATTCTTTTTATATCTTAGCAAGTCCTTTGTAAGCATTTCAAACTGGTTATTGTATCCACTGATACTTCGAACCTCAAGCTGATAATAATTCTTAACCTCAAGAACCTCCGGGCGATAATTCAGAGCGGATAATGCAAGAATTCTGCCCTTTCCCATCTTTTTATAAATACTTTCAAGTCCCCACAGCATATCACACTGGCTTGGAAGAATGTAGCCGCCTTGCAGGCGGTTTTTGCTGCTGTCCTCGAATTCGTAGGCAGTAAGCTTCATTTTTTCCATAACCCTGTTAGGCTCGTCAACCACAAAAAGAGTCTCTTTTTCAGGAAAATACTCCACAAAAGACACTTGCTTCTCATAAAATGTATTGATATATTTCTGATAATCTCCGGTAATCTCCAGCAGTTCCCTGGACTCCCGCAGCCTTTTTAATGCCTCCGGATTCTTATCTTCAATAAACTTTTTCTCCAAATTTTTAAATTCAGCTGAAAGCTTTAAAAGACCATCATCAATTTCCTTCTGGGTAAGAACACATTCTTTTGCCGGAAAAACAGTAACCTCCTCAAGTCTGTCTATGGACCTCTGGCTCTCAACATCAAAGCTTCTTACGGAATCAACTTCATCATCCCACAATTCAATCCGGACAGGCATATCCGCTGTAAAAGGAAACACATCAATAATTCCGCCCCTTACGGAAAACTGCCCTTTTCCGTCAACCATGCCCATCCGTTCATAACCGAGACGGAGCATATCTTTTTTAAACTGCTCCACATTAATTATGCTTTGCTCTTTTATACTGAAAGCTTCACCTGCCAGCTTATCAACCGGCAGAAGCTTGTCCGCACATCCGTCTATTGTGGTTACAACCGTGAAGGTATCAGAGTTACTGCCGGCTATGCCTTCAATAATCCTCTCCACAACACAGAGTCTCTGCTCAACAAGTTCACTTCCATGCATGTCCGCGCTGTAAAAAATAAAATCTCTGGCCGGATAATATGCCACATCTTTATTATAAAACCTTAAATTCTCAACTATCTGTCTTGCCCTGATTTCATCATAGGTTATTACAACCCTGAAATTAACCGGCAGCTTAGGCGTTTCAATGGCACTGATAAAATGAGCTTTCTGGGAATCAATACATCCGCTTGCCATACATGAAACACCTTTTTTGCTTAAGTCCCTTATTAAATTGTCATAGTCAGCCAATTGCCTTACCGGCGCAAAAAAGTTTTCCATGCACCCTCCTTTAGTTCCCGTTGAACTTGTTCATTCCTGCTTCAACACCTTCATTCATAATTGTAACTGCAGCCTTGACCGCCTTCTTAACGCCATCCTCCATAAGTTCTGCATCTTCCTTTGAAAAATGTCCCAGAACCCAGTTTACAAGGTCGTAATTCTTAGGCTTGTCACCTACGCCAACCTTAATTCTTCCAAACTCCTGAGTGCCAAGCTGGGCAATAATATTCTTAATTCCGTTGTGTCCGCCTGCACTGCCCTTGGGACGAATGCGGATTTTGCCCGGTTCAAGGCTGATATCATCAAAAATTACAATCAAATCCTCCAAATCAGCCTTATAATAATTCATAACCTCAGCAACAGCCTGCCCGGACAGATTCATATAGGTCTGTGGCTTTATAAGAATAACCTGATTGCCTTCAATTACACCT
>JBJENU010000009.1:0-4155 GCA_051880355.1 Lachnospiraceae bacterium
GGTTGAGCCGGGAGGATATGTTCCATATATTGCCCTGTTGAGCAAAACAGAATTTTTACTGTCATAGGCAGCCCACTTATCATAATCCTCAACTGCCAGATTAGGGTCAAAATCCGGTTTTGAAACCATGGAAATAATTCCCCCTGTCCGGGCATCCATAAGTATTACCGCTCCGGTATAATCCCCCATAATGTTATATACCATCTTCTGCACGTTGGCATCAAGAGTGGTTATAACGTTATTGCCCTGGAGCTTTTCTCCGGATAAATCCAGTGCAAGGTCATCTATAATGCCCCGGTCAGCCTTCAGAAGATTATAATTGCACAAGCTCTCAAGCCCCGACTTACCATGGCTGTTAATGCCAACCACATGGGCAAACATATTTCCATAGGGATAAAGTCTTTTCTCCTCACCGTCTGAATCTGTTACTGTGGTAGCGAGAACATAATTATTGACATCAAGAATATCTCCCCTGACAACCTTTTTTGCCAGTTCATCTATTCTTTTATTATAGCTGTTGTCAATAATTTCCGGAGCCTGAAAAATATTGAAATAAACAAGATAACCTATAAGACATACAAATATGAAAACAAAGCCGTAGGTAATCATTGATGTCTCAAAATTCTTAACTTTTCTGTCTGCTATGTCTTTTGATACTTCAGACTTTTTGCGTTTTGTTTTTCTTTCTATTACCTCTGTCTTTTTGTCTCTCAAGACCAAGTTCCTCCTCTCTCATGATGTACATACCGTTAATAAGCGCAAACAGGAAAAATGAACTTATAAGGGAACTTCCGCCATAGCTTACAAATGGCAGGGTAACTCCCGTAAGAAGAATAAATTTGGTTGCGCCGCCAATGGTTAAGAAAACCTGGAAGCCGTAACAGGTGGCAAGTCCCACTGCAAGCAGTCTGTAAAATAAGGTATTACACATACTTGCAATATTCATCATCAGTATAAAACAATTAAGACAAATAAGTATTACGCATATCGCAACTATCATACCCATTTCTTCTCCGATTGCGGAAAAAATCATATCCTTTGTCACAACCGGAATGGCCTTTGGAAGCCCCTGGGTAAGACCGCTTCCAAACCATCCGCCCATTCCCAGTGCAAAAAGTGACTGTGTAATCTGATAACCTTTGTCTTCCATATCAGCCCATGGATTAAGCCATGCCATCACTCTCACCCTGACATGGGCAAATAATTTATAGGCGGCAATTGCGGCAACGCAGCCGCCAAGAAAACCTGCAACTATAAATTTAAACTTCTTGGTAGCCACATAAATCATAGCCACATAAACGACGAAGAAAATAAGCGCCGCTCCAAGGTCATTGGAAATAATCAGCACAATTACGTGCATGGCAGCCACAATACTTGTGACAAAAATCTGCTTAAGGCTTGTTGATTTATTATACATGGCAGCTACAAAAAGTACATATAAAAGCTTTACAAATTCAGTAGGCTGCAATGAAAAATCCCCTATCTCCAGCACAAGATTGGCACCAAAAACCTTATTTCCAAACAAAAGTGCAGTCAGCAGCGCAAGTCCCGCAAAACCATACAATATGGCATAGTTGCGCACGCTTTTCATTTTTTTTAAAATAACAGGTACAATAAAAGTAATTATACATCCCACAGTGGCAAAAATCAGCTGTTTAAGACAGCTGTCACTGTCAATTCTTCCTATTATGATAAACCCCGTCATAAGCAGCATACACATATTATTTACCAGAAGCTTTGAAGCCTTGGGATAAGCCACATTATAGCCTGTTATAATAACCAGGAAATAAAATACCTGTCCTATATACAGAAGTATATAATCTATTTTTTCATATGCCGCATACAGAATGCCATATCCTATTATATGGATTGTAAAAATCATTACAACCTGGAAATAATAGATATATCTGCGCTTTTCCTCTGATTTTATCACCGTTCCCCTGTATGAAACAACAGTATAAAATATATAGAGAAAAGCAATTATATACTTGGAAATGTCAAATAAAAATTCTTTCAATACTACATTACTCCTTTATAGCAATGACCGGTTGTAAATACCTCCGGTCCCCTTTCAAGTATCCGTATCATTTCAGCGCCGCTTTCAGTGGTAAATTCATATCTTATATTAGTTTTAATTTTCTCATCAGCAGAATATGTATATAACGGCTTATCAATATACATTACGCTGTGACAGAATTTGCAATTACTTTCAACGCCATAAACTGCATTTTTTCTGTCAGAAATGGTAACTCTTGAATTCTTACCGTCACATTTTGTGCATGTCTTTTTAACGCACTGGGCAGAAACCATAACCGGAAAATATCCATATTTTACAACTTCCATATTATCGCTGTAAATCATATCAAGCTCTGAATTAGTAAGCTCAAGAGGTGCTGTAAACTCATTTGCAACATCCATTACCCTGTGTCTTGCCCTGTTGTTCCATACATACACGGAATAATCAGCAATAACCGGATAATCATTGTATTCCCTGTTATGATGCAAAAATGCACATTCCTCAAGATTTCGTGCAAGAAAACCTGAAATATTACATTTTTTAACCAATGAAAGCAACTCTTCAAATTCCTTCTTCTTATTCTGCCTCAGAACCCGCGGAAGTGCCACAAATATTTCAAACCTATCGGAAAGCTTCTCTGTGACTGCCTTTATTTCACTTTCATAAAAGCAGTTATAATCCACATAGATTCTGTCCGTACCGGCAAGTTGTCCATCTTCCGACAATTTTTCCAATGTGTGAAGCTGCTCAATATCTGACACCAGCAGCCTGACATGATAAGAATCACGGACAGGAACAGGATTTGGCTTATTTTCAAAAGTTTCACCGTTAAAAATCCTGCTTCCTGCCATTTCAATTACCATTTTAAGCCGTTGTACTGCAACTCTTCTCAATTCATTAACAGCCTGCATCGGAATAAAACAACTGCCCTCACATTCCACTGTCAAGTCATCATCACTTTCAAAAATAAAAGGTGTATCTCCTAATTTTTTAAGCTGCCTTGCTATTACAGTACTGTCCACAGGCTTGTTCTGTGCAAGTGTTACAGCACTGCCTTCTTCCTCTATCTTTGTACTTTCATCGTCCTTAAGCCACATAAACAGCCTTATATTTTCCCCCGGAGAAAGAATGACCCTGGCACATATTTTTTCCCTGACAAGCTCTTTTTCACTTATATACCTGTCAGTAATATCTTTTACAAGACTTGCACACTTAATTCGTGAATATATACCTCCGGCCTTTGAAATGTATTTTGCCGGAACCTGCATGGTAAATTCGTCACCTTTGACAATATCTCTGCCGGTTGTAAGGTTAAAATCCTTTGTGATTTCAAAAACATCTCCACGATATATATCGGTCAGTGCCTTAAAAGTAACCCTGCCGGCCACAACCTTAACTGCCTTGACTGCCTTTACTCCTGCATGGTTAGGCCGTTCAACGCTCATCATGTCAGGTCCGTTGCCTGTCATATAATATCCCTTATTAAAGCCTCCCCTGTTATATAAATCCATAAGGGCAATCATATCCTTTTCAGACACATGATACCCTTGCTTACCCTTCTCAAGGTAAGTATCTATATATTTTCTGTATATGCTTACAACTCCGGCTGTGTATTCACAACTCTTCATTCTGCCCTCAATCTTCATGGAATACACGCCATTTTCAATTAGCTCAGGCAGTATTTCCACTGTTGCCATATCCTTAGGGCTCAATATATATTTTTCCCTGCTATCAATGCTGTTATTGTACATCAATCTGCAGGGCTGGGCACATCTTCCCCGGTTGCCGCTTCTGTTTCCTATCATGCTTGAAAGAAGGCACTGGCCTGAATAACAGTAGCAAAGAGCACCATGGATAAAGCTTTCTATCTCCATTCCCGTTGCGTCATAAATACTCTTTATTTCTTTTAAGGACAATTCCCTTGCAGGAACTACTCTGGTAAATCCAAGCTTTTTAAGATACAATGCACCTTCTGTTCCTGACACCGACATCTGCGTGCTGGCATGGCATGCCATATCAGGAAAAGATTTTCTTACAACATCTGCCACTCCTAAATCCTGTACAATCACTCCGTCAAGACCTGATTCATAATAGGGCTTAAGATAGTCAGTCAGGTCATCCAGTTCCTTTTCCTTCAG
>JBJENU010000010.1:0-4152 GCA_051880355.1 Lachnospiraceae bacterium
CCCTGTCAAAATCCCCCTTGTCAACACCAACCTCACGAAGAGCTGTGGCAAGACCGCATTTTTCCTTTAAAACTGCCTGGATACGGCGAATCTGCTCAACTGCACATTTTGCAAGAGCTTCATCAGATGCGCCCTTTTCAACCAGAAGCTTTCTGTATGTTTCTTTATCTGTAATATACTCAAGAACCTGTGCATACAAATCTGCAAGCTTGTCCATATTGTATTCCATGCAGTATGGAAGAAGAATTGTCATGGCGTCACCGTGGGGCACATGACATACACCGCCAAGGGCGTGTCCGATTGCGTGAACAATGCCCACCATTGAGTTGGAAAATGCCGCACCGGCCATGGTTGAGCCGTTAGCCATTGCAAGCCTCACCTTCTCATCCTTTCCGTTATTCACAGCTTCCATAATATTCCCGCTTATAAGCTGCATTGCAAGAATTGCATATGCATCGCTTACGGGATTTTTCTGAAGACAGGTAAAAGCCTCAATTGCGTGGCATAGCGCATCCATGCCTGTTGATGCTGTCATTTTAGGCGGAAGTGTCTGGGTCATTCTTGCGTCAAACACAGCTGCGTCGGGCTGCAAAAAGTAAGAGATATATTCCATTTTAACGCTTCTTAATGTGTCTTTGATAACTGCAACCAGAGTGGATTCAGAGCCGGTTCCTGAAGTTGTGGGAACAACAATAAACGGTATATAATTTCCCTTGGAAAGCATCTCACAGCCCTCAAGTTCCTGAATCTGGCTTACATTCTGGCTGAGAACCATTCTGACTCCCTTGCCTGTGTCAATAACCGAGCCACCGCCAACTGCCAGCAGTCCGTCGCACTGTTTTTCACGGTAAACTCCCACAATTTTATTAACTACCTCCAGGGACGAGTCTGCCGGTATTTCAGTATATACATTTTCTGTGTTAATTCCACTGTTCTTCACAGCCTTAAGGACTGTATCCAGTGTTCCAATCTTTGCAAGCACCCCGTCTGATAAAATAAGAGGTTTACTGCAGGCAAGCCCGCCAAACTCCGTAGGAATATTTTCCAGCGCAAACTGGCCGCACATAATCTTGGTAGAGTGCTGAAATTCATAATATCTTGGTAATTTAGTCATAATTTCTCCTTCTATACGAACCACCAATCATTCCGCAGACAATACTGCCGTACAGGTGAATAGTCATAAGCTGTTTTTTAGGTATTTCCTTAAGAATACGCCTACTCATAAAAGCAGGGAATAAATATCCCTCTGCCAAATCCACACATCGCACCAGGCTCATTGTGCGGTTAACGCTTCCCTTAAGATAAAAGCTGTGGGCACTGTAGGCCTGTGCAATTCCCATTCTGCCCGTCAGAACCACAAAAGCAATTTCGATACTTTTAAATTCAATAAGAACATCTGTTTTTACAGGGTTTTTAAACCTTTTCAGCCTGCCGTCCTTTTTGCCAAGGTAAAGTACCGGACCGTTCTTACAGGCGCTGATTGCAAAAACCGTCCCTTCCTGCCAGTCCTCAATCTCCGCCTTTACTCTCGTATCCTTTTTATTTAACTGATAAATTGCGCCATACAGGAAATACAACACAACTGCAGCTATTTTTTTCTTCCAGAATCTCATCGTTCACTCCATTTATCAACTTAATCTGCCCTTAAAATCCTGGTATCCGAAGGATTTCACCATATACAGACCGTCTTTATCATTGTACGCCCAGATAGAAGGCAGACCAATTCCATTAAATGTATTATTTTTAACCATACTGTAGTGGGCCATATCCGTAAAAATAAGCATATCGCCTTCCTTGAGCTCATTGTCAAAAGAATAGTCGCCGATTATGTCACCGGCAAGGCAGGTATTCCCTCCAAGCCTGTAAGTAAACTGTTTTTCACCGGCCTGTCCGCTTCCGATAATAAAGGGACGATACGGCATTTCAAGCACATCCGGCATATGGCATGCTGCTGATGCATCAATAATTGCTGCACTTCCCTTGACATCCATAACGTGAGCCACCATAAATCCTGTATTAAGGGCTACTGCCTCACCGGGTTCAAGGTAAACCTGGACATTGTACTTGTCTTTTATTCTGTTAATACATTTTACAAGAAGCTCCACATCATAATCAGACCGTGTGATATGGTGTCCGCCTCCGAAATTAATCCACTTCATCCTGCCCATATACCTGCCAAACTTGTCCTCAACATGGTCAAGGACTCTCTCAAGGGTATCTGAGTTCTGCTCACACATTACATGAAAATGCAGACCTTCCACGCCGTCAAGTGCGTCAGGATTCCTGCTTAACACTGCCTCAAACTCATCAAGGGTAGTTCCAAGTCTTGAACCCTTACAGCAGGGATTATAAATCTCATGTTCAACCTCTGCATACTCCGGATTCATGCGGATGCCGCAGGACCTTTTGCCTACCCTGTCCCTGAACTTAAGCCACTGGCTAAGTGAATTAAAAACAATGTGGTCACAGAGTCCGGCTATCTCATCAATCTCCTCAGGATTATATGCAGGGGAAAATATATGCGTCTCCCCGCCCATTTCTTCCCTGCCAAGCTTTGCCTCATACAGAGAGCTTGCCGTGGTGCCTGCCAGATATTTTCCCACCAGGGGATAAAGCGCAAACATGGAAAAACCCTTTTGTGCAAGGAGAATCTTGCACCCGGTCCTATCCATAACACTTTTCAGAAGCTGACAGTTTTTCTCAAGGAGTCTTTCGTCAACCACATAGGCAGGCCCCTTTATAACTGAATAATCTATCTCTTTCATTGTCTGATTTCTTACCTTTTCGTATTAGTATTTACAACACTTGAAGGGCAACAGCCAATTTTTGCCTCGGCTCCTGCCCCTCATTTTAATTAATCAACCAAATCAGGATTGAAGTTCTCCCTCCACGGAAGGCCCCATTTTGTCAGGGCTTCCATATACGGATCCGGATCAAATTCCTCAACTGTGTATACACCCGGCTTATTCCACTTACCTGTAAGGAGCATAGAAGCTCCGCACATTGCCGGAACACCTGTTGTATAGGAAATTGCCTGTGAGCCAACCTCCCTGTAACACTCTTCATGGTCGCATACGTTATATATATAATATGTCTTTTCCTTTCCATCCTTAACGCCGGTAAAGATACATCCAATGTTGGTCTTACCTTTTGTTCTAGGCCCCAGTGTGGCAGGGTCCGGAAGCAGCGCCTTAAGGAACTGTATAGGAACTATTTCCCTGCCTTCATACATAACCGGTGTTGTTGAAAGCATTCCAACATCCTCAAGGCACCTCATATGGTCAAGATAGCTCTGGCCAAAGGTCATAAAGAAGCGGATCCTCTCAACACCCGGAATATTCTTGGCAAGGGATTCAATCTCCTCGTGGTGGAGAAGGTACATATCCTTCATTCCAACCTCATCAAAATTATATTCTCTCTTGATACTCATCGCCGGTATTTCAATCCAGTGGCCGTTCTCCCAGTAGCTGCCCGGAGCCGAAACCTCACGGAGGTTAATTTCAGGATTGAAGTTGGTGGCAAAAGCATAGCCGTGGTCGCCACCATTGCAGTCAAGAATATCAATTGTCTTAATCTCATCAAAATGATGCTTCTGTGCGTATGCACAATAAGCCTGGGTTACACCCGGATCAAAGCCTGAACCAAGGAGGGCTGTAAGACCTGCTTTTTCAAACTTCTCCTTGTATGCCCACTGCCATGAATAATCAAAATATGCCGAGAAACCTTCTTTGCTGCAACGCTTCTCATAAACAGCCTTCCACTCAGGATCTTCAATATCCTCAGGCTCGTAATTGGCAGTATCCATATAGTTAACGTGACACAAAAGACATGCATCCATAATTGTCAAATCCTGATAAGGAAGTGCAATATTCATTACCAAATCAGGGTTGTAGGACTTAATAAGTGTAACCAGCTCATCAACCTTATCTGCATCAACCTGTGCCGTTGTAATCACGGTCTTTCCTTCACCCACACCATACTTTTCCTCGCAGGCTGCCTTGATGGCATCACACTTGGACTTTGTGCGGCTTGCAATGCATATCTCCTGAAAAACCTCTGAATTCTGACAACACTTATGAATTACCACACCGGCAACACCGCCGGCACCAATAATTAACGCTCTACCCATATCTTTTCTCCTTTACTCGTTAG
>JBJENU010000011.1:0-4121 GCA_051880355.1 Lachnospiraceae bacterium
GGTCAGGCCAAGCTCCTCCTGTTTTTTCTTAGCCTCAATCATACATCTGGTGAAGCCGCCGCTTCCGCCAAGATTGGCATTGTACACACACCTGACGTGCGGTCCGTTAATCTTGTCCAAATCAAGGCTCTGCCCGTTATCCGAAATAAACACTTCCAGCTTATTGTACAAAAGCGAATCCTGATTATCTAAAATATTCTCCCTGATTGCCTTCAGATTGCCCTCAATAAATTCTTCCCTTCTGAATGTACAAATGCCGATTGCAATTTTTGTATTCTTAACCTCCTGCTCAAGCTCCGTATCATACCAGCCGCCATAAAACTTCACAGCCGAATCGGCAGGAGCCCCGATTCTGAAATAACTTATCTCACCGTCTGCAAAAGGCTGGAATTTCAGCTTCAGCTTCTCACGTTCCTTTGTCTCCTTGACAAATGCAGGCTTATTATCGCCCCGCCTTCTGATTATATTGTCCTTGTCAATCCAGACATAGCTTAAATAAATGTTGCAGGCACCTTCCACATCAAGAGTTACCTCTGTCTGCCTTACGGAGGTATATTTCAGCCACTTCTTTACTGAGAATGAATTAAAATATGTGTCGGTGTCAATTATTCCTCCCGGATTAATTAATGCCGTACCGTTATCAATGGCAAAATCACTGCCGTTAAAGTACATCCTTGTCTCGTCACATATTTCTTCTGTTGGAAATAAAATTTTCTGTAAGTTCACTTTTCTGCCCCTTGTATTATTTTAAATATTTCTTTTTGAATTTTATTGCACAAATCCGCCACAAAACCTTGTTACGGATTTTCAAAAATTTTCTCTTACGTGTAATTGCCATATGATGCCTGTCCGGTTTGATGGCATACAGCCATTCCTCGCCCTTTAAGAAGTCCCTCATACCGCATATAATCATATATTCACTGAGGTAATCACCTCTGACATGCGCCCGGGAAATTCTTGCCTTCCACTTATCATACTCTCTGCGTCCGTCTAATAAGTTGTACCGTTCATTGACAAAAAGAGGATTGCGCGTATCATAATAATCAATTATCGGACTTTGCCTGTATTCATACGTCTCATGCCACACCTGGATTCCATTAAGTATAAACGGTCTCTTTCCTGCTCTTATGCCGTATTCCACATCATCGCAATGTAAAAACACCGGCATCGGCATATTCTCCCTGACAAACCGGGCTGAATACGATGCAAGCCACCATCCCGCATATTCTCCGTCATTGGCGTTGACATCCGCAATACTGTCTGCAAGAGTCATATTCCTGTTAAAGCCCACATGACCTATGTCTCCTGCATTCCATATCTCGCACGCAGTGTACTGAACCTCTCTGGAGTCAAGTCTGAACATTCTTCCTGCTATGGGAATGCTTATGTCCCTTGCGTAAGAAGCAAGGGCAAAAATTCTGTACAATGACTCGTTCAGAAACAGTACATCATCATCCATAAAAATCACGTTGGTGAAGCCTTCTGCTGCCATATTCTCCCTGACTGCCACGATGCCCCTGGCAAAGCCTCCTGCACCACCTGAATTAATATTGCGGATTACTTCTGTCAGCCTGTCATCCACTATCTCAAGTGTGGATGCATTATCAACTATATAGCACTTAAGTTTGCCAAAAAGCGGGTCTTTCTCATTCCAGAACCTGCTTTCCCAAAGCACCTTCAGATTGTTTTGCAACTGTTCTTCCCGCCTGTACGTACATATTATTAAAGCAAGCTTACAGCCAGTAGTCTGACAGCCGGTAATATATTCAATGCCATTGATAACCGTATCTTCAATGGCTGTAATTCTTACAAAATATGTCCCACGCTCCTGTATATTAAATTCCACATTACTGTCTGCACCGGTTCCTGAAATACTTCCTGTTGCAACAACCGTAAAGCCTTCAGTGTTCATCCGGCACAATTCCACCAGGCAGGTTCCCCGGGCCTTAACACTGCATACAAATTCCTCAAGAACAGTATATTCACTCCACGCCGCGGCATCAAACAGATTCATATATGTGTCTGTTGAAATCCATGCTCCTCTTCCCAGCGTAACAGAGGAAAAATCATAGTCAATCCGGCCATTTCCATTAAAAAGTAAAGAAGGGTTACCACATATACTTTCCTTAAAAACAACTGACTGAATAATCATATGAGTACACCTTTTCTTACAAATCATACTCTATTTATTATACTTCATTATCTTAACATATTCAATATTTTTTTATGAAAATCAACGAAAAAAAAATCGCTGATGCAACATATGCACCAGCGAATTTTTTTGTATCCTATTGTGATGATTATTCTTCTCCGCCATCTATATCTATAGCGCTTGTAACCTTACCGTTTTTGATTGTATATTGCACACCATTATCAGTATAGTCTGTATCAACCATTGAAAGCTTACCATCGACAATGTACCACTGATTACCTGCATTAGATACAATGCCTGTATAATCCTTTTTAAGTACACCGCTTACCATATAAAGGAATTCTCCGTTAGAGAGAACGAGACCTGTACGGTTAGTATCAACCTTACCATATCTGATGTAGTATGTATCAGTACCTACAGTTCTTACGCCATCAATGTCAAGGTCCAGTGCACCATTTTCAACATACCAGGTCTTGCCGCCATTATCAACAAATCCTGTGTAAGAAGTGTCAGCAACGCCATTATTGAAATATGTCCATGTCTCAGAGATTGTAGCCAGACCTGTCCAGTTGCTTGCAAGTCTGCCGTGTGTTACCATTGCATAGGCGCCAACTTCTGAATCCATAACTACAGCTGTGAAATCCAAATCAACAATACCATTTGAAACATACCAGTAAGCATCACCATTCTCTACAAAACCGGTCTTGGTAGCATCAAACTCACCATTCTTGAAATACTTCCATGTATCGCCATCCTTTGCAATACCTGTGAAGTCGCTCTGGAATATGCTTCTCTTGAAATACTTGTCAGCGGCAACACCTGTGAAGCTGCCATCAACCAAACCATTGTTTACATAGAATGTAAGGCCATTGGCAGGGTTTGTGTATACACCTGTATCTGTTGAAGCAACATCATTAAGATAAAGTTCCCAGATATCCTCTGCATTGCGCTTGAACGAAACTTCTGTCTCACCGCTCAGCTGCTCTTCAAGAACAAGACCAAAGATGTAGTTACCTCCAGCACTTGAAGCATTACCCTTAACACTGCCAACATAATATGTATCAGCAGCATCAAGTGTAATTACTGACTTATAGCAATAATTCGCAGTGCCTGTCTCTGTTGTCTGTGCATATACTTTAGATGTATCAGAGCCGGCATAGACTGCCATCTGACGTCCATCTTTTGCAGAAACCCAGTAAATTGTCAGAGTTGCAGGAGCTGTTGTTGTAAATGAAACACAGTACTTAAATGCACCGGCGCCATCAGAAGTAATTGTCTTACCGATAGACAATCTTTTTGAACCTGTAAACTCAATAACAGGGTCAACCAGATAGTTTTCATTTTTAGTACTTGTACTATCTGTTGCATACGCATTCTCAATAGTAATTACTTCACCGTCTGCATTGGTGAATGTATTGCCGTTAGCGTCAATAATCTCACCAGCCTCATTGGATGCGTAGAAGTTCTTAGTAGTGCCGTCAAGCTTAGATGTAAGATACTTAATGCTTGCAGTAAAGCCATTGCCTAAGTCAAGTGTACTGTCAGCAGTGCTTGTTGTATTACCAGCATCAATAAACTTGCTGTCTGAATCAAGAGTATATCCGCTGCCATTAGTTGCAAAATCTGTAGCATCAAATACCTTAGCACTATCAGACCAGGCGTAAGTGGTCTTAGATGTAAGACCTGTTGCCAGACAGCTTACAACCATAAGGGCTGCAAGAACTACTGACAAAATTCTTTTCTTCATTGTTCTCATAACAATCCTCCTATTATTTTTTTAATACAGTCCCCTGTATTACATAATACAGTTATTTTACTCCTAATTATCAAAATAATCAAGTATTTTTTTTGTAAACTTTTCCCATAATAGGTGTAAAAATGCCATCAGGCAGCTTCACCTGATGGCATTTCTTGATGTTATTATACTTTATTCAACAACCTTACCATTGCTAAGTGTATATGTAACACC
>JBJENU010000012.1:0-4113 GCA_051880355.1 Lachnospiraceae bacterium
AATCTGGGTGAGCTTGCGAATCATATCGTCCCTGTCCATTATCTTGCCCGGGCGCAGTGAAATTACCATATTCTTGTAATCAACCGGTGCACCCAGTCCATATATGCAGGAAACACTGGCAACTATAATCACGTCACGCCGCTCTGAAAGCGCCGCCGTAGCCGAGTGTCTTAACTTGTCAATCTCATCATTGATGGAGGAGTCCTTGGCAATGTACGTGTCAGACTGTGGCACATAGGCCTCCGGCTGATAATAATCATAGTAGGACACAAAATACTCCACTGCGTTCTCCGGGAAGAATTCCTTCATCTCACCGTAAAGCTGTGCCGCCAGAGTCTTATTATGGGAGATAATAAGTGTAGGTCTGTTCAATTGTTCAATGACATTGGCCATTGTAAAAGTCTTGCCGGAGCCTGTAACGCCTACCAGTGTCTCAAACTGGTTGCCTTCCCTGAAGCCATTTACAAGTGCCTCGATTGCCTGAGGCTGGTCTCCTGTCGGCTTATAATCACTATGCAGCCTGAATGCGTCCATAAAATGACTGTCCCTCCATAAATAATTTCTCAAAAACTATTATTAGTATATCACATACAAGCAATTTTGTACAGAAGAAAATTCGAATATTTGTTCGGTATATAAAAATGACGGCAAGGATTTTCCCTGCCGCCAATAATGCGTAACATTTTAATGTATGTCTTTCCTGGTGTATTTCAGATAAGCAATAATTATTCCGCCGATTCCTACCACCGCACCGATAATAACTAAAGTGATGTCAAGACTGCCCTTTGATACAATATCAGCTCCTTCGCAATATCCAAACGGTGTTATGTATTTGAGAAAATCAGCCACATCGGCAATGTTTGCAATCAGGTTGAGAAAATACATCATTACGGCAATGCCCAGTCCCACACCTACGCCGCCTTTGCGAAGAAAAGCCGAAATACCGAAGCAAATTCCGGCCAGTTCTAACTGGAGCAGATAATAGGCAAAATTCATAAGACTGATTTCTTTCCAAGGGATTGTCTCACCGACGGCGGCCATTGAACCCACGGCAAGAACATAAATAATTATATTCATAGCTGTGATTTCAATAAACACGGCAATCAGTTTTTCCGTAATAACCCTTTTGCGGCTGACAGGGTGAGTCAGCAGAAATTCCGCTGTTTTGTCCTTTTCTTCTTTGCCAAGCATACCTGCTGCGCAAAGAGAAGCATAAAACGCACCGCCGAGTCCCAAAATATTGCCGCATTCAACAGCGTAAAAGCCTATAAGCGTTCCGAAGTTCAAACGGTCCATACCGAAGGCCTGGGTAAAAGAACCCATAGAGGCAAACATATCCTTTACACCCTCCATCTGTCCTTTCATTTCAGGAAACAAAAAAATACAGATTGCAATAAGAAATCCTATAGCAGCCGTCCATATCACAAAGGAATTTTTACCCTGCCTCAGTTCGTGTTTTACAAGCGTCATACCTCCATCCCCTCCTTTTCGTAATAGTGCATAAATACTTCTTCAAGATCCGGCTCAGTAACCGTAAGGTCATCAACCTGACCTGAAGCCAGTGTGTTAAGCAAGCTGTTCATTTCCCCGCTGTAAAGGAAGCTGACCGAGTTTTCCGAAGCTTTTCTGTCGCAAATACCGCTTAAATGTTCAAGGTCTATGCTGCCGTGAACTGTTATGCGCTTTGCATTTGTTTTGGAAAGAGCATCAACACTGTCGCAGGCAATGATTCTGCCGTCACGGACAATGGCTGCACGGGTGCAGTTGCGCTGAATTTCCGAGAGAATATGGCTTGAGAGAA
This sequence comes from Lachnospiraceae bacterium, assembly GCA_051880355.1. Lineage (GTDB taxonomy): Bacteria > Bacillota > Clostridia > Lachnospirales > Lachnospiraceae > JBJENU01. The sequence goes on from JBJENU010000012.1 coordinate 1,802, forward strand.
AAATTGTTGCTCCTGCCTTGTTTCTCTCCTGCAAAATGTCAAAAAACTCTTTTTGCATCAGCGGATCCAGTCCGCCTGTCGGTTCGTCCAGCACCAGTAATTCAGGTTGATGCTGTAAAGCACAGACGATGGCCACCTTCTTTCTGTTACCGAAGGAAAGCTCATCTATCTTTCGTGATGTATCAAGCTGTAATCGCTCACAAAGCAATTTCGATTCGGCGGTACAATCCTTTTTCCGCAAATCGGCAGACAGCTTCAATACATCTTTCACTCTCATTCCCTGATAAAATAATGCCTCAGAGGGAAGATATCCAATATCCTGTAAAATGGATTCTTTTTCCTCTGTGACATCTTTCCCAAAAACCATTGCGCTGCCAGAGGTAGGGGCAATCAGTCCCAGCAGTGTTCGGATTGTGGTGGATTTTCCGGCACCGTTAGGTCCTATAAAGCCAAAGAACTCGCCTTTTTCCACAGTCAGGTCAAGGTCAATGATACCTCTTGCCTTGCCGTAGTACTTCGTCAGCTTTGTCGTTTTAATAATTTCCATATTCCGTCACTCCTTCCGAAGATATATACTTTTCCAAAAATTCATCAGTTTTAAAAAGCCTTTTTCCATTTCATCCACATCCACATTACCACGCTGAACCATCTCCCAAAGATAGCCCTCAGACGCCCAATACATGTCGCGATACATCATAGGAATATCCAATCCGGGAATAAACTGTTCCGGATTCATGTTCATAAGTGTCTTATCCGCTTTAAGATTAAAGTATTTGTGGTAGCTTTCCTGTACGGCGGCGGAAATTTCCCCATCCTTTTCATAAAAGGCCTTGATAGTAAAGCTCGCCATATCGGGGTAGAGGCGAATAATTTCCATTTTTGCCCTCATACCTCGTTCCATGCTCTCAAAGAGATTTTTTTGTCCGTAACAGTTGTACTTTTTCAGAAATTCTATGGTTATCTCTGCACATTTGTCCCACAAAAACATATACAACTCTTTTTTGTTGCGAAAGTAATGGAAGAGCAGGGATTTGCTGATACCTGCCCCATCTGCAATTTCACTCATGGGGCTGTTTTTATAAGAATTTTGTGAAAATACCCTGTATCCTGCGTTTATGATTGCCTGTTGTTTTTCTGCAGGCAAAGAAAAGAATCTTTCATTCATACCGCAACCTCCTTTAACCGATTCGGTCAATACTATTATAAAGTCGTTGACCGATTTTGGGAAGACACTTCTGAAAATTTATTAAAATTAAAAAAGGAGGGCAAGGTTGATGCTTAATCCCTGCTCTCCGATTTTACTTCTCATTATGTTAACTATTGATATTTTGTATCTGGCTCTTAAGCACTTCAATTGCTTTCATTACCTGATTGTCATCCCTGTAGGTATATTCCTCGTCAGGAACATCACTTTCAACATACTCGATTACAACATCAGGTGTAACTCCATGTCCGTGAATATCCTGTCCCTTGGCAGTGTAATACTTGGAAGTGGTGTACTTGACACCGGTTCCGTCGCCTAGAGACTTTATTGCCTGGACAATTCCCTTTCCAAAGGTCTGTGTTCCTATTATTACAGCCTTCCCGTAATCCTGCAAATCACCGGAAAATACTTCTGCGGCGGAGGCGCTGTTGCCATTTACCAGAACCGCCATAGGTATTGTTGCTTCTTCATCGCTCTTACCATACTGGTCAACGCGATTGCCGTTCTTATCCTCGGTGTACATCAGCAAATCCTTAGGGCAAAGCATATCAAGCACATCAAGTACCGATGTCATCAACCCTCCCGGATTTTCCCTTACGTCTATGATTATTCCCTTGGCACCTGCCTCAAGACATTTATCATACTCTCTTCTGAAATGTGCAGCAGTTGTACCTATAAACTGGGATATCTGGATGTAATAAATATCATCCTCCAGAAGCATTGAGTCGACTGTCTCATAATCAACTACTTCCCTTGTTACTTCAAATTGAATTTCTTCGGCAACGCCTTCACGTCTTACACCTAATGTAACCTTGGTTCCGGCCTCGCCCTTCAGTCTTGCAGTACTTTCAGCCAGAGTCTCACCAAGTACACTCTGACCATCAATGCTTACAATGCAGTCTCCCGCCTTTATACCAGCCTTCTGTGCAGGTGCGTTGTCCATCGGGTCTATGACCAGAATATTGCCGTCTTCATCTTTGGCACCTACAATTCCAATTCCAACAAACGAACCATTTTGAGTTTCCTGCAAATCAGTGAATTCTTCCTTGGTGTAATATACTGTGTATTTGTCATTAAATGATGCCAAATACGCCTTACACATATTGTC
>JBJENU010000013.1:0-4110 GCA_051880355.1 Lachnospiraceae bacterium
CCTTTTAAGGATTACCCGGAGAAAATCCGCAACATTCTCATCAACGGAACCGACGGTGATGTTGTAAAAGTATATTACAGAGGACAGCGGGGCGAAGGCGTGTATGATGTAGCCTTTGAGGGCCTTATCAAAAATGTTGAGCGCCGTTACAGGGAGACTTTTTCAGAGAGCAGCAAGGCGGAATATGAGACATATATGCGAATTACGCCTTGTGCGGAATGTAAGGGAATGCGTCTGAAAAAGGAAGCTTTGGCAGTTACAGTTGCCGACAAAAATATATATGAGATTACATCAGTTTCAATCGGAAAACTTAAGGAATTTCTGGATAATATGGAGCTTACGGAGAGGCAGCTTTCAATCGGTTCAGAGATTATAAAGGAAATAAAGGCAAGAACCAACTTCCTTATGGATGTCGGCCTTGATTATCTCTCCCTTTCCCGGGGAACTGCCACACTGTCAGGCGGCGAAGCCCAGAGAATAAGACTTGCAACCCAGATAGGCTCAGGTCTTGTGGGTGTGGCATACATTCTTGACGAGCCAAGTATCGGTCTTCACCAGCGTGATAATGATAAGCTGCTTGGAACGCTGAAGCATTTGCGCGACCTTGGCAACTCGGTAATTGTTGTTGAGCATGACGAGGATACCATGCGTGAAGCTGACTGCATTGTGGATATTGGTCCCGGCGCAGGTATTCACGGTGGAAAAGTGGTGGCAGTGGGCACTGCCCGGGAGATTATGGATAATCCTGACTCAATTACGGGAGCCTACTTAAGCGGCAGAATGAAGATTCCCGTGCCAAAGCAGCGCAGGAAGCCAACAGGCTTTATCAGGGTAAAAGGTGCAGCAGAGAACAATTTGAAGAATATTGACGTTGACATTCCTCTGGGCGTAATTACATGTGTTACCGGCGTTTCCGGCTCAGGTAAAAGCTCCCTTGTCAACGAGATTTTATACAAGCGCCTTGCAAAGGAGCTGAACAGAGCCAGGACAATTCCGGGAAAGCACACAGGAATTGAAGGCGTTGAACAGCTTGACAAGGTTATCGACATTGACCAGTCGCCAATTGGACGTACACCACGCTCCAACCCGGCAACCTACACCGGAACATTTGACATGATTCGTGACCTTTTTGCCGGAACCAGCGACGCCAAGGAACGTGGCTACCAGAAGGGACGTTTCAGCTTCAATGTCAAGGGCGGCCGTTGTGAAGCTTGCAGCGGCGACGGCATTGTGAAGATAGAGATGCATTTCCTTCCCGACGTATATGTTCCATGTGAGGTCTGCAACGGCAAGCGTTACAACCGCGAGACTCTGGAAGTAAAATACAAGGGCAAAAATATCTATGACGTTCTGGATATGAATGTTGAAGAGGCGGTAAAATTTTTTGAAAACGTACCGACCATCAGGCGCAAAATAGAGACTCTCAATGATGTTGGCCTGTCCTACATTAAGCTTGGACAGCCTTCAACCGAGCTTTCCGGTGGCGAAGCACAGCGAATCAAGCTGGCAACAGAGCTTAGCAAGCGCAGCACCGGCAAGACTATTTATATTTTGGATGAGCCTACCACAGGCCTTCATTTTGCCGATGTCCACAAGCTTGTTGAAATTCTCCAGCAGCTTGCAGAGGGCGGCAACACAGTTGTGGTTATTGAACACAACCTTGATGTCATCAAAACTGCCGACTATATTATTGATATGGGACCGGAAGGCGGCGACGGCGGCGGCACGGTGGTTGCCTGCGGAACACCGGAAGAGGTGGCAAAATGCAGGAAATCTTACACCGGAAAATATATTAAGAAATATCTTGAAAAGTAGCTAAAATCAAGTATAATTATAGTATAGGACAGCCTGCGCATATTGCAAAACAGGTCAAGGCAGGCTGTCACATTTTTACCAGATAACTAACAATCAGGAGGATATACTGTGAATCAGGAAAAAATCATCGTCATTGACTTCGGCGGTCAGTACAACCAGCTTGTGGCAAGACGAGTTCGTGAATGTAATGTTTACTGTGAAATCTACTCATACAGAACACCACTTGAGCAGATTAAAGCAATGAATCCTAAGGGAATTATTCTTACAGGCGGCCCTAACAGCTGCTACGAGGACGGCGCTCCGACCTGCACCAGAGAGCTTTTTGAGCTTGGCGTGCCGGTACTGGGCTTATGTTATGGCGCCCAGCTTATGATGCACGTTCTCGGCGGCAAGGTTGAGAAAGCGCCTGTCCGTGAATATGGCAAGACAGAGGTTAAGGTGGACACGGCTTCACCGCTTTTTGGCAACGTTGCTCCTACAACAATCTGCTGGATGAGCCATTTTGACTATATCTCAAGGGTAGCAGACGGTTTTACAGTCACTGCCCATACAGCAGACTGCCCTGTGGCAGCCGCTGAAAACAAACCGGCTAACCTCTATGCAATCCAGTTCCACCCGGAGGTACTCCACACCCAGGAAGGCACCAAGATGCTTTTCAACTTCGTGCGTGGCGTGTGTGGCTGTGCCGGCACATGGAGAATGGATGCATTCGTTGAAAATACAATAAAAGAAATCCGTGAAAAGGTTGGTAACGGCAAGGTTCTTCTTGCCCTCTCCGGCGGTGTTGACTCCTCAGTTGCGGCAGGTCTCCTGTCCCGCGCCATCGGCAAACAGCTTACCTGCGTATTCGTAGACCACGGCCTTCTCCGCAAAAACGAAGGCGACGAGGTTGAGGCGGTATTCGGTTCCAATGGCCAGTTCGACCTGAATTTCATCCGTGTCAACGCTCAGGACCGCTACTACAGCAAGCTTGCCGGCGTTACGGAGCCTGAGCGCAAGCGTAAAATCATCGGTGAGGAATTCATCCGCGTCTTTGAGGAAGAGGCTAAAAAGATTGGTGCCGTCGACTTCCTTGCCCAGGGTACCATCTACCCTGACGTTGTTGAGTCAGGCCTTGGCGGCGAATCAGCCGTAATCAAGTCCCACCACAACGTGGGAGGTCTTCCTGATTTCGTCGATTTCAAGGAAATTATCGAGCCGCTCCGCGACCTTTTCAAGGACGAAGTCCGCAAGGCCGGCCTTGAACTTGGCATTCCGGAACACCTTGTGTTCCGTCAGCCGTTCCCGGGCCCGGGTCTTGGCATCCGCATTATCGGCGAGGTTACAGCCGACAAGGTCCGCATTGTTCAGGACGCCGACTTCATCTACCGTGAAGAGGTTGACAAGGCAGTTGCACAGTACAAGGAAGCACACGGCGAAGCTCCATCCTGGATGCCTAACCAGTACTTCGCAGCCCTGACCAACATGCGTTCAGTAGGTGTTATGGGCGATGAGCGCACATACGATTATGCCGTTGCACTCCGCGCCGTTAACACAATTGACTTCATGACAGCCGAAGCCGCCCAGATTCCTTTTGAGGTGCTCCAGACCGTTATGACAAGAGTCATCAATGAGGTCAAGGGCGTTAACAGGATTTTCTATGATTTGACAAGTAAACCACCTGGAACGATTGAGTTTGAATAGGAATAAAAAGTCTGCAAATCTAATTTAATTTATGACTTGCAGACTTTTTGTGATTTTAGTAGATATCAAACTGATTATAAAAATTATGGAAATTGTTTCTGGTGAATCGGAGTGAGTGAAGTGGATAAACTTACAAAAGAACAACGGCATAAAAATATGAAGAATATCAAGTCGAAGGACACCTCGATAGAGTTGAAGCTTCGAAAAGAATTGTGGAAAAAGGGATATCGATACAGAAAAAACTATGCAGAATTACCGGGAAAACCCGATATTGTACTGACAAAGTATAAGATAGCTATTTTTTGTGACAGTGAATTTTTTCACGGAAAAGATTGGGAAGTGCTCAAACCACAGCTGGAAAAAGGAAAAAACGCGAAGTTTTGGATTGATAAAATATCAAAGAATCAACAGCGTGATGATGACGTAAACAAGCATCTGCAGTTTCTTGGCTGGACCGTTATACGTTTCTGGGGAAAAGACATTATGAAGAATACACAAGAGTGTTTGCGGGTAATAGAAGAGGCTGTTTTTGAACAGAAATATGATTATTACGATATTGAAACAGAGGAGATTTCACATGTATAAATCAATAGACTTATTTGCCGGTATCGG
>JBJENU010000014.1:0-4107 GCA_051880355.1 Lachnospiraceae bacterium
GCTTATGAAGGGGGAACAGGTAGTTAACGGGCAATTCCAGTATCTTGACAGCGTGAAGGAGGATACGGGAATTGACATAAGTATTTTTTATTCTGACACAAGATTCCTTACAACTGTACAGGATAATGGAAAACGAATTACCGGAACAAAGGCACATGCTGTTATTATCAGCGATATTTTAAAAGGCGGAAATGACAAGTTTTACAGCAATACAAGAGTTGGCGATGTGAATTATTTTATGTATTATCGCCCAATTTATGATTCAAAAGGTCAGATTATCGGTATGCTTGAAGTTGGTAAACCGGCAGACGAGGTATATAATTCCATTGGTATGTTAATGCTTAATGTAGGAATTGTCTGTGGAGTTCTCATTATACTTGCAGCTGTAATAGCAGTTGTTTTTGCAGGAAGACTAACCAGACCTCTGGGTGAAATTGAAAGCTTCGCTGAAAAGGTAAAGGAGGGCAAGCTGGACGCACTCCTTGATGAGGATGTGCTTAAACGTGAAGATGAGATAGGAAGAATGGGTAATTCCATTTTGGAAATGCAGAAATCTATCAGGGTTTTGGTTGAAGAGGATGAACTTACACATCTTAACAACCGGCGTTTTGGAGAAAAACGTCTTAAATCCATTAAAAAAGCAGCTCCTAACACAGGCGTTGATTATGCACTGGCAATGGGAGATATCGATTTTTTTAAGAAGGTTAATGACAATTACGGTCATGATTGCGGGGATATGGTGCTGCAGAATGTGGCGAGAATTTTAAAATCGTCAATGAATGGAAAGGGCTTTGTAATCCGTTGGGGCGGTGAAGAATTTTTACTTGCTTTTGAGGGGATTAATGCAGAGACTGCAGCAATGCATCTTGAAAATATTCTTGACGAAATAAGAAAAAGCGTTGTAGTATACAATGACATACAGGTTAAGGTAACCATGACCTTTGGCGTTGTTGAGGGCAATGGTACAACTAATCTGGATGAAATGTTTAAGGCTGCTGACAAACTTCTTTATGAGGGAAAACAGCAGGGCAGAAACTGCATTGTTACAGGCGGGTTTATAGGAGAGAATCGTTGAATATAACTGAACTTAACAAACTTGAGGCTATGCGCTATATGGGCGTTAGCAACACTGATGATGAGCTTACTAACAGACTTCTGGCAGAGGGCGAAAAAATAATGTTAGAAACTGCCAGACCAAGATATGTGTATAAAACATTTGATATAACCCTGGAAAATAATCAGGTAAAGGTCAATGGAACCAATCTGGTGCTTACAGGTAATTCAATTTCACAGCATCTTGCCGGATGCGACAAGGCTGTGCTTATGGCAGTCACCCTGTCAGAAAGTGTAGACAGGTTAATACGTGTTACCTCACTTAAAGATATGGTAAAAGCCTGTGTACTTGACAGTCTTGCCAGCGTTATGGTTGAACAGGTCTGTGAAGAGATAGAAAAGAAATTGGCAACGGAGTATGAAGGGTATTACCAGACCTTCAGGTTTGGCCTGGGATATGGTGATTTGCCGCTTGAACTTCAGGGGGCGTTTCTTAATGTGCTGGATGCACAAAAAAGAATAGGGCTTAATGTTACGGGGATGAATCTTATGACACCCTCAAAGTCCGTAACCTGTGTTATCGGACTGAGTAAAACGCCTGTTTCCCATGAGAAAAGGGGATGTCAGTCCTGCAATTTAAAGGGAAACTGCAGATATAGAAAGGATGGCAGTCGTTGTAATGTTTAGAGAATTATTAAAAAATGAATTTGTTATTTTAGATGGAGCAATGGGCACAATGCTTCAGGCGGCAGGAATGAAGATGGGTGAGACTCCGGAGGTTCTCAATATAACTAATCCGGAGCTTCTGATAGACATTCATATGCAGTATATTGATGCCGGTGCACAGGTTATCTATGCCAATACCTTTGGCGCCAATGGATATAAGCTTGAGGAGTGCGGCAAAAGTGTTGAACAGATAATTTCAGCAGGTATTGCCAATGCAAGACAGGCTGTGCAAAGAAGCGGCAAAAAGGTATGTGTAGCTCTTGATGTGGGTCCCATAGGACAGCTTTTACAGCCGTCAGGCACACTTACTTTTGAAGAGGCCTACGACTACTATGCACAGGTTGTAAAAGCAGGAAACGACGCAGATTTAATTGTTTTTGAGACAATGACGGACTTGCTTGAATTAAAAAGCGCTGTTCTGGCTGCAAAGGAAAACAGCCATTTGCCGATTCTTGCAACTATGACCTTTGAAGAAAATATGAGAACCTTTACGGGAGTAAGTGTGGCTTCAATGGCTCTTACCCTTCAGGGACTTGGTGTCGATGCCATAGGTATGAACTGCTCACTGGGACCAAAACAGCTGGAGCCTGTAATTGCTGAGCTTTCAAAATACTGCCGTGTTCCGATTGTAATTAAGCCAAATGCAGGCCTTCCTGACCCTGCGACCAATACTTACAATGTTACGGCACAGGAATTTGCACGGCAGATGGAAGGGATGCTTAAATACGGTGTCAAGTGTCTTGGCGGATGCTGCGGAACCAATCCTGAATTTATAAGAGAATTGAGCAAAATGCTTGCAGATAAAAAATATATTCCTAATGAGCCGGTGGCAGAATCAGCGGTTTGTTCGGCTACCACGTCAGTTTTTATCAGCGAACCAAGAATTATCGGTGAGCGAATCAACCCTACAGGCAAGAAACTGTTTAAGGAGGCACTCCTTAACAATGATATGGACTACATTCTGGGACAGGCTCTTGAACAGGTTGAGGGCGGCGCAGATATACTTGATGTCAATGTTGGACTTCCCGGTATTGACGAAAGAGATATGATGATTAGAACTGTAAGAGCTATACAGGGCATTACGGATTTGCCGCTTCAGATTGACTCAACTAAGCCGGAGGTAATTGAAGCTGCTCTTCGTGTGTACAATGGTAAGCCGATTCTTAATTCAGTTAACGGGGAGGATGAGATTCTTGACAGAATTCTCCCTATTGTCAAAAAATATGGTGCGGCAGTTATTGGCCTTTGCCTTGACAAGGATGGTATCCCTCCTAAGGCCGAGATGCGTTTTGAAATAGCACAAAAAATTCTTGACAGGGCTCTTAGCTACGGGATTCCAAAGGAAGACGTATATATTGACTGCCTCTGCCTTACTGCATCAGCCGAACAGGCGGCAGTAATGGAAACACTTAAGGCAATCAATATGGTCAAGACCCGGTTAGGCCTTAAGACTGTTCTTGGCGTTTCAAATATTTCTTTTGGTCTGCCAAAAAGAGAGCTTGTTAATCACATTTTTCTTACTATGGCGCTTACCAACGGTCTTGATTTGCCAATTATCAATCCGAATAACGAAGCAATGATTGGAGCAGTAAGGGCATATAAGCTTCTTGCTAACATAGATAAAAATTCTATTGAATATATTAAAGCATATGGACAGAATCCGTCAGTTAAGAAAATTGAAATTCCACAGGGCAAAAAGCCGGACGATAATCCGAAGGAGGCCCTTTTTGCAGCAGTAGAAAACGGTCTTAAAAATGAAGGGGCAATCCTTACGGCACGTCTTCTTGAGACAATGGATTCGATGGAAATAGTTAACGATGTGCTTATTCCTGCCCTTGATAAAATCGGTACGGATTTTGAAAAGCAGAGAATTTTCCTGCCACAGCTTATTATGTCTGCAGGTGTCGCCCAGGCAGCCTTTGAAGTAATACGCAAAAAGATGGTTCAGGATAATAAAATGCCGGTAAGCAAGGGAAAAATAGTAATTGCCACGGTAAAAGGAGACATTCATGATATAGGCAAAAATATTGTAAAAGTACTTTTGGAAAATTACGGCTATGATGTCATAGACCTTGGCAAGGATGTGGAATATCAGGCGGTGGTAGATGCAGTGAAGCAGCATAACGTCAAACTTGTAGGCCTTTCCGCTCTTATGACCACAACCCTTGTTTCGATGGAAAAAACAATTGAGCTTATTCACGCAAACGGTCTTGACTGTAAAATTATGGTAGGAGGAGCTGTTCTTACACCGGAGTATGCAAAACAGATAAAAATGAAAGCAGATTGTTCCCGCTGCAAAGTGCGCTGGGATAGATGCCGCAGGCATCG
>JBJENU010000015.1:0-4095 GCA_051880355.1 Lachnospiraceae bacterium
CTGTCTCGTACTCAACGTGAGCTGTAGAGATTGTGATACCTCTTTCTCTTTCTTCCGGAGCCTTATCGATATTTTCGAATGCAACAGCTTCACCTGTACCAAGTCTCTCATGAAGAGTCTTTGTAATAGCAGCTGTAAGAGTTGTCTTACCGTGGTCTACGTGACCGATAGTACCAATGTTACAATGTGGTTTGGTTCTTTCAAATTTAGCTTTAGCCATTATTAAATGTCCTCCTTAAAAATTTTTCATACATCTCCGGCGACTTTCCTCGCCGGAGCATTTATATAGGCTATTTATCATTATACTACTTTTAAATAGTATTTTCAACAAAAATTTTTGGATAAATTATTATTTAGCTCTTGCGTTAATAACCTTATCCTGTACGCTCTTTGGAGCCTGTTCGTACTTATCAAAGAACATTGAGTAGTTACCACGACCCTGTGTCTTAGAACGAAGGTCTGTAGCATAACCGAACATCTCTGCAAGTGGAACGTAAGCCTTAATCATCTTACCACCGCTGATGTCGTCCATACCTTCGATACGGCCTCTACGAGCGTTGATATCACCGATTACATCACCCATGTACTCTTCAGGCATTGTAACCTCAACCTTCATGATAGGCTCAAGAAGGGCTGGCTCAGCCTTTGCCATAGCATCCTTGAATGCCATAGAACCGGCAATGTGGAATGCCATTTCAGAAGAGTCGACTTCATGGTAAGAACCGTCGTAAACAACAGCCTTAACACCAAGTACAGGGAATCCGGCAAGAGTACCTGCCTTAGTTGCCTCTTCAATACCTTCACCAACAGCCGGGATGTATTCCTTAGGAATAGCACCACCAACAACCTCTGATTCAAAGATGAACTGCTGCTCACCATTTGGATCCATTGGTGTGAAGTGTACCTTACAGTGACCGTACTGACCACGACCACCTGACTGCTTAGCATACTTGCTGTCTACGTCAACGGCCTTTGTCATGCACTCTCTGTAAGCAACCTGTGGAGCACCAACATTAGCTTCAACCTTGAACTCACGGAGAAGTCTGTCTACGATAATATCAAGGTGGAGCTCACCCATACCTGCAATAATTGTCTGACCTGTTTCCTGGTCTGTATGAGCGCGGAATGTAGGATCTTCTTCAGCAAGCTTTGCCAAAGCTTCACCCATCTTACCCTGAGCGTCCTTTGTCTTTGGCTCAATAGCAAGCTCGATAACCGGCTCTGGGAATTCCATAGACTCAAGGATTACAGGATGCTGTTCATCACAGATTGTATCACCTGTGATTGTGAACTTAAGACCTACTGCAGCAGCGATATCGCCTGAGTAAACCTTATCAATTTCTTTTCTCTGGTTGGCATGCATCTGAAGGATACGTCCAACTCTTTCTTTTTTATTCTTTGAAGAGTTAAGTACATAAGAACCTGAGTTCAATGTACCTGAATAAACTCTGAAGAATGCTAACTTACCAACGAATGGGTCAGTCATAATCTTGAATGCAAGGGCTGCAAATGGTTCATCATCTGAAGACTTAACTGTGATTTCGTTACCGTCCTCGTCCTGACCTGCGATATCAGGGATATCTGTTGGAGCAGGCATGAATTCAAGTACAGCGTCAAGAAGCTTCTGAACACCCTTGTTCTTGTAAGCAGTACCGCAAAGACAAGGAATTGCTGTACCTTCGATAGTACCCTTTCTTAAAGCAGCCTTGAGTTCTTCAACAGAAATATCTTCGCCCTCAAGGTACTTTTCCATAAGGTCTTCGTTGAGCTCTACACACTGCTCAACAAGCTTCTCGCGGTATTCCTCAGCCTGATCCTTAAGATCATCAGGAACTTCGCATACAGTGATGTTATCACCCTTGTCATCATTGAAAATATAAGCCTGCATTTCGAACAAATCGACAATGCCCTTGAATGTGTCTTCCTTACCGATAGGAATCTGAATAAGAACAGGATTCTTACCCAGCTTGGTGATAAGCTGTTTGCATGATCCGAAGAAATCTGCACCCATCTTATCCATCTTGTTCATAAATGCCATACGTGGTACGTTGTACTTATCAGCCTGACGCCATACGTTCTCTGACTGAGGCTCAACGCCGTTCTGGGCATCGAATACACCTACAGCACCATCAAGTACACGAAGTGAACGTTCAACTTCAACTGTGAAGTCAACGTGACCAGGAGTATCGATAATGTTGATACGATACTCAGGAGCGCCAGCCTTTGGCTTAGCGTTCTCTTCAAGTGTCCAGTGACATGTTGTAGCTGCGGAAGTAATTGTGATACCTCTTTCCTGCTCCTGGGCCATCCAGTCCATAGTTGCAGTACCTTCATGAGTATCACCAATCTTGTGGTTAACACCGGTATAATAAAGGATACGCTCTGTCAATGTTGTCTTACCAGCATCGATGTGAGCCATAATACCAATATTTCTGGTTCTCTCCAATGGATATTCTCTTCCAGCCATGGATTATTTTCCTCCTAATATAAAATAAATCAGCATTAGAATCTGTAGTGAGCGAAAGCCTTGTTAGCTTCAGCCATCTTGTGCATATCTTCTTTTCTCTTAACAGCTGCACCTGCGTTGTTAGCAGCATCCATAAGTTCGTTAGCTAATTTTTCTTCCATTGTTTTCTCGCCTCTCTTGCGTGAAAACATTGCGATCCAACGAAGAGCCAGAGCCTGTCTTCTTTCAGGCTTAACTTCGATTGGTACCTGATAAGTTGCGCCGCCGATACGTCTTGCTTTAACTTCGAGAACAGGCATAATGTTGTTCATAGCCTCTTCAAAAACTTCCATAGCAGGTCTTTCGGTCTTTGCTGCAATTCTATCAAATGCTCCGTATACAATCTTCTGGGCTACGCCTCTCTTACCATCAAGCATAATGTTGTTGATAAGCTTGGTAACTACCTTGTTGTTGTAAATAGGATCAGCTAATACGTCTCTTTTCTGAGTATGTCCTTTACGTGGCACGTTTCTTCCCTCCTTAATAATATTTGTCGCTTTCTGCGGCATATTAAATCATCGGTACTCACAATTATTATTACCTTTTTCCACTGCGGGATAATCGGCTTGTGTTCGCGCTCGGGTTGTATCTAAACCTGCAACCATAGGATTAAATCAAATTCCGGCACTTAAATAATAATATGAATAAAATTTTGCTTACTTAGCGTCTTTTGGTCTCTTAGCACCGTACTTAGAACGGGCCTGTCTTCTCTTAGCTACACCTGCTGTATCAAGTGTACCTCTAACGATGTGGTAACGTGTACCTGGTAAATCCTTAACACGGCCGCCACGGATAAGAACAACACTATGCTCCTGAAGGTTGTGACCTTCACCTGGGATATAGCTTGTTACTTCAATACCGTTAGAAAGACGAACTCTGGCGATTTTTCTAAGAGCTGAGTTAGGCTTCTTAGGTGTCGCTGTCTTAACTGATGTACATACACCTCTCTTCTGTGGTGCAGAAACATCTGTAGCCTTCTTCTGAAGTGAGTTGTAACCCTTCTGAAGAGCTGGAGCTGTAGACTTCTTAACAGCTGACTTTCTACCATTCTTAACTAACTGATTAAATGTAGGCATTCTTTTTTCACCTCCCGGAATTATGATAAAATCTGTGGTTGCGAATATTCTTATGAGAATAAACCTGTGTTTGACCGCACTAAAAAAGCGTACAAAGTCGCACACTAGTTAAATATAACTTAATTGTTCCCTTATGTCAATAGGATTTTTAAAATTTTTACATTGCTTTTTTCCATACAATAATGTACTATTATAGCAACTATGACTTATGGAGGTGCGTATGTCAACCACTAATCGTCTGTTTGATACCATAAAATCCGGCGTTTCACCTTTTCACGCTGCAGCTGAAGCTGCAAGGCGGCTTGGTGAGGCCGGTTTTGAAAAGCTGGATTACAATGCCGACTGGGACCTTTGCCTTGGCAGAGGATACTATCTGTGCCCTTTTGGAACAACTGTAATCGCTTTCAGAGTTAACGAAGAATTTGACAGGGATGATTTGCTTAAAATAAGTGCTGCCCACATTGACAGCCCCGGTCCCCGTCGTAAAGCCAATCCCCTTACCACCGGTTCCGG
>JBJENU010000016.1:0-4085 GCA_051880355.1 Lachnospiraceae bacterium
TAAAGTAAGCTGAAGCTTGATTTTCTCCTTTGTGCTTGTTACAGCTGTAACGTCGTTACCAATCTTTTTGTAAAGCTTGATATCAAGATACTTAGCCACCTTGCCTTCTGAAAGCATAGCCTCAACAAGAGCCTTATCACTTGCATCAGCATTTTCAACTAAGCTTACCACTGCATAGATTTCACAGTTACTTCCATTTGCAATAGCAGCTAAATCGGTTTCAGTAAGAACAGCTGCCTTTAAGCTGTCAAGTGAGTTAGTCAGTTTAGCAGAGAATGCATTTTTAGTCTCATCAGTTGTATTAGTAACATCACCAGGAAGTACCGGTGCTTCAGTCTTTGCAAATTTAGCACCAAGATATTTTCCGTCTACACCTGCAGTGTAAAGCGGGCTATCTTCCTTAATTTCAAACAATCCATTAAGATAAATGCTTCCATCTTCATTTCTAAAGATTTCATGATAATTGGTTTCATAAGTACTTGCGCTTTCATTAAATCCAGGGATAACTGTATTTACAAAATCAGCCGCTGTAATTGTCTTATCTGCTGCCTCTGTTCCTGTGTACTTTACCTTGGAGCCATCAAAAGTATTAGACTCAACCCAGTAAACTGAATTATTAGTCTTTAAATCTTTGTAATGGTAAAAGCTCTTTGTAAGAGTTCCCTTAAACTGATCTGTTGAGGCACCCACACCCTTTACAAATGAAACAAGATTTGTGTAAGTTGCTGATGAGCCTGAACGGTAGCACATATAGTTAGCCTTATTAGCATCATATGCGCCGTTATAAACTGCCGAACAGTTAGAAAGCTTAATTGCCTCCGGATTGTTGTTATCTGTAAAACCTGTTGCACCGTTATTAAATGATAAACAGTTCTCAACAATATGTGGAGTTGCAACACCTGAACCTCCAAGCTTAAAGCCGTTCATATCTCCTTTAGCAGAACCCTCACCATTAGTAAGCTTACCATTACCAAATGCTACACAATTCCTGATTGTTACAACACCTATTGGGCCTGTTTCTGTTTTAGCATATAAATCCCAACCATCATCTGAATTACAGTATGAAATACATCCATCAAATACATTTCCTTCACCACATGTTAACTTTGCAGCAAATCCATCCGCATTTTCCGCTGTTTTATCATCCTTGTTGTTAAATGCTGTACAATTAAGAATTAAGTTGTTAGATGGCCACTGTGAAACAGAAGCATAGCTTGTATTATAGCGGCTTAACTGTAAACCGGTATCATGATTTGAGTAGAACTGGCAAAGCTCGATAATATTATTGTCACCGGAAAGTAACATACCATTATCACCTGCATTGCAGATGTCTATGTCATAGAAATGCCAGTATGATCCATCAAGAACAATACCTCTCTTGGCACTGTCTTCCGGCATACCATCAAAATCAATTGTTACTCTCTTTCCGTTAATACTGCTGATAGTCTTGTATTTACCATCAGAGCCTGAATTATTCTCTTCGATTACAACTGAATCACCATATGTATCATTAAAATAATATGTACCGGAGAACATCCAAATCGTATTGCCTTCTGTGATACTTTTAACAGCTGTAACAAAATCCATTGGATCTTCAAATGAACCAGTTGCTGTATCCTTACCTGTTACAGATACATAAAGGTCACCTGTCTTAAAGTCAGGCGCCTGCTCTCTAACCTCATCATTGTCTCTTACTACCGGTGGATTAGCTGCTGCATCCTTCACAGTAATACACTGGAAGTTAATTCCACCGCTTTCAGAATAAAGATAGTATGTGCCTGCCTCAGCAGCATCAAACTTGTAAAGCGCAAGAGATGTGCCTACAGATGCTGTTTTTACAACCGATAATGTTCCATCATCTTTAAGAATAGAAAAATCCATAGTTCTGGTTTGACTACTGTTAGATGACACGCAAATCACTTCAACAGAAGATGCTTTTGTAACTTCAAAGCTTATGCTTCTATAGTCTTTGCCACCTGCACCACCGGTCTTGAGACGATTCTTATAAGTTACGTTATTGAATGCCTTTCCTTTCGCATCAACACTTACCGGATTAGTTGAATCAGCGTGAATTGTAAAATCGCCCACTTCAAATGGCGAAGTATAGTCGCCAGTACTTATACTACCTGCATTAAGTACCATTTCTTCTTCGGCAGCTGCAATTTTAACATTACCTGAGAAAATTGCCACCATCGTCAGCACTATCACAAGGGCAGCCGACAAAAATCTTTTAGTTTTTTTCATAAAAACCCTCCCTATAAGATAACTACCACTATTATCTCACTTTATTTAATTTATTTCAACCCCAATATCAATTAATCCTTTAAACATCTAACAGGGACTATTTTTACACCATTATCTGTTCTCCTAAAATTACTTGACTCTTGAATATAAGCTTATCATACACGACCTTTCAAAATAGATGAACGTAACAATACAACAAAAACCAAAAAGACACCCCACAATGTAAAAAAGTAATTCTACTTTTTACTTGTGAAATGTCTTCAATAAAAGTGATAACAGCACTAAGAACTTAATTTTTACAATGTATTCTCCTCAAAAAACTTCCTTTTTCTCTCAATCATCTCATCTATTCTATCTATGTAATTCTTTACATCCTTGACGTTCTCTATTCTTTCGATACGCACGCCAGTTTCCGAATTAGATTCATGATTAAAAACAACTTTACTTGATGCTCCCGCCCCGCAGGCGATGATGGTCTGTTTCTCCTCCATAATCAGCACATTATAGATGCACTCCTTGCCATTAAGACTGTAGCCCACATTTTCAAAATTGCCCGCCATATTTTTCTGGCGATACATATAGTATGGTTCCATGCCAAGTTTGGCTGCGCACCTTGCTGTCGCATCCACTATCTCATCGCTGTTTTTCAGGTCGTAATCTATGTATTTGTCACGCCAGATGTTGAGAGCCGCTGCCCGCTTAATTGCAAGACTGTGGACTGTAAGGCTTTCAGGCCTTAGTTTTGCAATCTCGTCAAGGGTATGGTTAACCTGGTCAAGGCCTTCGCCCGGAAGAGCAAGAATCATATCCATATTGATATTGTCAAAACCACATTCCCTTGCAATGGTAAAGGTTTCAATAATCTGCTCAACGCTGTGTTTTCTTCCAATCAAATCAAGGGTTTCCTGGTTCATGGTCTGGGGATTAATTGAAATCCTTGTGACACGGTGCTTTTTGATGGCCATAAGCTTGTCTTTGGTGATGCTGTCAGGTCTTCCGGCCTCAACGGTGAATTCAAGGACATTTTTTGTATCAAAAAGCTGGTCAACCAAGGAAAGTAACCTGTCAAGCTGTGAGGCACTAAGAGTAGTTGGTGTACCGCCGCCTATATATATGCTGTCCGGGCGTCTGCCTGACATAAGCTTTGCCGTAAAGGCAAGTTCCTTAATAAGCCCATCAAGATACTGGTCAACTTTATTCTGCCAAAGTGCCAATGGATAAGATGTAAAAGAACAGTAGAGACAAGTTGTGGGGCAAAATGGAATGCCAATGTACAGGCTGTACCCTTTTTCGTAATCAAGCCTTGACAGAAGGGACAACTCCTTTTTGGCAATTTTAATTGCCAGGTCAGTTTTCTTTGGTGCCACAAAATGCTCATCTATAAAAAATTCTCTGATTGCGTCATCACTTGCACCTTTTTCAAGCATATTAAGTGCAGCCTTGCTTGGTCTTATGCCTGTGACAAAGCCCCAAGGCAGGTCTGTTCCTGTCATTTCCTTAAGCTTGATGTACAGATGCTTCTTGAACCACTCGTGGGCCTCCCTTTTTTCCATATTGTCAGGAATCTCTGCCTCAATAACCATATCACCGTCTGATACACTGCCGGTAAACAAGGCAACCTCAGTTCTTGGATAAAAGGACTTAACAAGTGCCACGCTGTCATCATAAAATTCTATATTGTCAATTTTAACGTAAATCAATTTCTTTTCTCCTTGTGATGACACTATTTCCCATATCCCAAGACAGGGTTGTTTTTCTTCTCCCAGCCTATGGTTGTCTCATCACCATGACCCGGATAGCAGACTGTATCATCAGGAAGAGTAAATAACCTGTTTTCAATG
>JBJENU010000017.1:0-4080 GCA_051880355.1 Lachnospiraceae bacterium
ATAAGACATATATACATATCTGTAATGAATCCCCGAATTGTCTTTTATTTTTACTCCAATACAGGTATAGTCATTTTTATTTTTGTATATCCAAAAACCTTTGCCCAGATATTGGTTGTTCTCTTTAATTTTTTCACATACCTTCTCAATGGCAGCCTGATTTTTTATTTCAAACCGGGTCATACCGCTGGCAAAATAGTCTGCGTAGGAGTCATCATAATCACCATTGTAAATTGATATGTATTCTACTTTGTCAGGCTGTGGACTGTAATTTTTAATATTGTGGTTAGTAACCCCGATTCCAAGCGCAAACACTATGCACAAAACAAACGCCGTAATTATTGGAAAAATACACTTTTTCAAGGTTGCAAAGCTTCTGGTATTGTAGAGCTGGTATCCAAGTATAAATACTATGCCTACAATTGCCCATATAATAAAATCTACTGCCACACTGGCTGAAATCCTGCCTTCTGATAAATATTCAGACACAACTGTTACTGTTCCCATAGCAAAGAAGAAAAATACCATTATTGTCTTCATAATGAAGCTGACTTTTTCATTAAGGGCCGTTTTCCCGGCTGTCTCGCTTTTTCTTTTAACACATAAGATACCGGCGATTACAAAATAAATTAATGCAAGTCCCATAGTATATACATATGAGCCAACATTATTGTACATTTCGTACAGTGAAGTTCCGCTCCGCAAAAACACCCACGCAACTGTTCCGAATACCATGTTGTAACTGTAGTCCAGCAGCGGAGCAACCTTATCCTCCATAACAGTCTGAATGTCACAGGTTGCAACAACTGTAAAAATAACCATCATTATTCTTACAAAAAACAGAATTATTCCTGTGCTTAATATATTATTAATGGTGGTGCCGGTAAGCATACATCCAAGGGTCACAGCACTTATACAGAGCATGGATGAAACCCACAATGACAGATAAAACTTCATTGCAAAAACATAATCTACAACAAAATATTTGCTGAATATTCCGTAAACAGCAAAAGAAGCTGTCATTGTCACAAGCATTATAATGGTCTGCCACGCAATTATTGCTGCCAGCTTACTTCCATACAATGTTTTTCTTGTATAAGGAAGGGCATGATAGAAATCGCAGCTGTTCCTTTTATTGAGGAAATTCCATCCCACCAGTGACAAAACCGGTGCCAGTACCACAAAAAATAAATATAAAAATCTGTGCTGGCTTGCATAAGAAATCACAACAATGCTCTCATTTATATTCTGGCTCATTAAGCTTGCTTCGCTGATTACCGGAAGCACAACACACAAAATAAACAATACGCCGCAGGAAATGCCGACTTTGGCCATCTGCTTAAAGGTGTTTTTAAATAATTTAAAGTTCACGGCTTACTCCTCCCCCATTTCAAATTTGTAACCAAGACTTTCCATCTCATATGTAAAAATTTCCTCCAGTGTCAGTGGCAATACCTCCAGCAGCTTAGGCTCCATGGCCTCCAGCTTACTAACCACTTCCTGACGGTTGCCGCTGACAATCAGGTTAGTTACCGAGCCAACCTTTTTAAACTGGGTATAATTGATTCCTTCAAAACGCTCCCTGTCATATTCATCTGCAAAAGCAACCTGTATTTTAAACTGGTTTGTCTTCAAATCAAATACATCACTGTCAAGAACCAGTCCGCCCTTGTGAAGCAGTGTAAGGTGGTCGCAGATGTCTTCCAGTTCCCTTAAGGAGTGTGACGTTATTATTGCCGTGGCATCATTTTCAACAACCTCCGTATAGATTAGAGTCTTTACCAGCTGGCGCATAACCGGGTCAAGACCGTCAAATGTCTCATCGAAAAACATATATTTTGCCCTTGTTGCCAGCGCCAGTATTATAGCTGCCTGCCTCCTCATACCCTTGGAAAATGTCATAATATTTTTCTTAGGGTCAAGGCCGAACTTTTCTGTCAGCTTTTTAAAATATTCATAGTCAAATCTGCTGTAGATATCTGCGTAAAATTTTGCCATTTTCTCCATATTGGAGCCTGCCAGAAAGAACAGCTCATCTGCAACATACACCATGTTATCTTTAATCCTGGGATTATCATAAACAGGCTCTGAGTCAATTATAACCTCCCCTGAATCCGGCTTATAAACACCCGTTAATACTCTTAAAAATGTAGACTTACCGGCACCGTTGGAACCAACCATTCCGTATATACAGCCTCCGGCAATTCTGCAACTTACATCAGACAGGGCAACAAAATCTTCAAACCTTTTAGAGATATTTTTTACCTCAATCATCTTTAAGCTCCTTTCTCTCCCACCAAATTCTTAATTATTAAATATGCTGTTAACAAGTTCCAACACTTCTTCCCTGCTAACACCGGCCAACTTCATATCCTTCAGGGCAGTTTCCAGTTCCAAAAGATTCTGCCTTGATGCTTCACTTATCTTAAGTACGGCATCCTCTGCCACAAATGAGCCCTTACCCGGCACTGTATAGGTTATGCCTCTTGTTTCAAGAATAGCATAAGCCTTCTGTATAGTGTTAGGATTGACAACAAGTTCCGTGGACAAAAGCCTTACCGACGGCATTTTATCATTGCTCTTAAGAATTCCAGTTAATATGTAGTTTTCCACTTCTTTGATTAATTGCTCGTATACCGGTATACAAGACATTTTATCAATCTGAAACATATATCCTCCTTATAACTGTACTATGTGCACTAATACAGTTGTAACTGTATAGTACACCCTGTTGCATAATATGTCAAGTAAAAAATTTAAAAGGCTGCAAATAAACTCTCCGTTCTATTTGCAGCCTATGATTACAATCTTATTTCAATATCCTCGTACCAGTTCCTTTGTATCTTTTCCATCATACATTAATACAGCCTTATTGGTATCTATATATTCGATAATGTACGATTTATATTTTATCATTGAAGACTCAATATTTAACTATTTACAGAAAAAGTTTCACATTCTCTTTATAATCAGTTGGAGTATTCTTATTGTACAATTTCTATATATTCTGCTAATTTTGCTTTCATTTCTTCATTAATTATAGATAATATTTTCTCTTTACCATTATAGAACATATAGTTTTCACCATTATATACTATATATCCACAGCATTCTCCGACATAGTCATTCGCATATTTTAAATAGACACCCTTTCCTTGTTGCATTAACCGAAATAACTCATCCTCATCATATTTAATTATATTTCTATAATCCATCAACTCTTTAACTAACTCTATAGCCGGCTCTGTGTAGATAAATTTCTTATAATCCCTTGCAAAACAAACTGCTTCTATCTTCGATTCATCTTTTTTATAGTTTTCCTTGACATACAGCCCATGGAGAATGTATCCGCTTACTTCCACATAATTATGCTCTGTATCTCCTTCAATTTCATAGATTTTTAATCCTTTTTCAGGAATCTTATTGATAATCTTATCTGTTTCCCCATATAATCCAGTTGTTTCCACATAGCATTCTTCACCAATATATATAACCTGACCTTGTAAATATGCCCTTTCCCAACGTTCACAAGAAACTAAATATAGACTCATAATTACTATGCATAAAATAATAATTATTCTATTTTTTTTCATATATACCTATTTAGCCTCCCTAATAGTCAAAACATTTCCTTCAAATGGCACATCAAATTCCATTAATGAAACAAATGGTACATAAACTCCTTTAATACGATCATAGTGTTGCAATACATACCAATCTCTAAATCCGGATAGTAATCCATACGTTCCAGAGACATCGTTTCTATCCAAACCAAAATTATCATATAACTTAAAATGCAAAGTACCAGAAAAATGTGTTCCATCAAGATTATAATCACTTACCTCAATAGTATATCCCCACACAGTGTCAACACAAATAGTAAGCCCATTAAAAATATCACCAATGCTTTTAAAATACAAACTATCAACATTCTTTTGTACCCAGTCACTAATGCATGTTCCATTTTCAATATTTTTACTTGTTGATTCCAACTCATAAATATTACCACCGTTGTTTATTAATCTTCTAACAAGTTCCCCCTTTATACTATCAACAAAATCCTTCGTTTGCTTACTATTA
>JBJENU010000018.1:0-4055 GCA_051880355.1 Lachnospiraceae bacterium
GGAGGGACCCCGGCTAAGCCGGGGGTTTAATATAATCCAAAAAGGCGAAGTAATTTTTGCCAGAAATTTAACTTTTCTTCTGTTTCAGCTTCAACTGTTTCAACTTCTTCGGTCTGTATGGCATCTGTTTTCATGACAAATTGAACAGATTTAATATTTGTGTTTTGTTTTGAAACGAAAGATACCGTTTCCGCGTTATTTCCTGATACAGATGATATTAATGAATCTATCTGACTGCTTATTTCGTCACTCATCTTTGATGCTTCATCAACGAATTTTCCGGTTCCACAGCTTAATTCTTTTGCGCCATTGTTTAAATTTGCAGCACCGTTATTGATTTCTACGATGCCGTTGTTAAGCTCTGAAATACCGTTGCTTAACTGGGAGGTACCTGTTGCTAATTCTCCCATAGAGAGTTTGAGTGTAGCTGTGTTAGTGTAGAGAGTATTTAATCCGCTTTGCAGAGAGTTTGCTCCCAAAGAGGCATTTGAGACAGCCAAGGTGTATTCAAGTAATCCCTGGTAGAAGGTATTATAACTATCAAGCTGCTCCTTTAACACTGTTACCTGGGCCGCTGCGTCGCCGCTGAGTTTATTTAAAATATTAGTCAGAACTGTATCGTAATTATCAGGGGTGAGAGTAACCTCGCTCATACCATATGCTCTAAGTAATGTATTTAATTGAGTCTGTGCTGAGGTGCAAAGTGAGAAATATGTTGCTAGTGCACCATTGGTTAAATCAGAACTTTTAGTGTCAAGAGCAGCCAGTCCTGAATACAGAGTATTTGCTCCAAAAGATAAATTGCCCACACCGGTGTAAAGTTCTGCGGTTTTCTCATTCAATAGAGCTGTGGCATTGGATAATGTACCTGCTTTTTCAGACAATGTGCCTGCTCCTGAAGCAAGCTTTTTTGTACCGTCATATAAACTGGAAGCACCCTTGTACAGGCTTAGCGCACCCTTGTCCAGTTCATTTACTGCAGCTATTATTTCATCGGTTTTACTGTGTACCTGGGAATCATCAGTTTCAATATTCATATTTAACCGTATGCCGTTTATAGTGATTCCGTCCATTTTAAAGTCATTTACTTTAGCAGTAATTTCAATATCTGACTCTGTGTTTGGCAGAATTGTGTATGTCAATTGCTTGTTGCGTCCTACATTGGCAACTGTTGCATTTTCGGCCATAATATCTTTACAATTCTGTGTGTCAAGTACGATGGTTGCCTGTAAAGCATAGCCTTCAAAGAAAGTGCTGTAACACCGGGCATTTTTACGTATAGACATTTTTAGTCTGAAAGTGCCGCTTTTTCCTGCAATTTCCTTAGCCGTATATTCAGTTCCGTCCATATAGTAGTGGATGGAAATATCCCATGGTATAGCATTGGAACTGAATTTACCTTCGTAATAAAGCTTGCCGGCAGATGTATCAATTGTAATTTTATTATCGGAATATCCAATTTTATCAGAAGTAGTCATATTGCGGAGAGTGTCATATTTTCCATAATCAATAATCTGGCCGTTTTCATCCAGGTCGAATATATTTACCACATAGATTTCGTTTACGGAGCCATCCTGATTAAGGTTGATGTAAACAACCTCTTCCTTAGGCGTATTTTCCTCGGCTGCAAATGCTGTGCCGGGTATTTGTAATATCAGCAGTATTGACAAAAGTAATGCCATTATTCTTTTACATTGTTTCATTGTTCATAAACCTCCTGTGATTTTTGCTTTGTTTTGTTGCGAATTACCAATTTATCAAATATCAGCAAAAGCCCGGGCAATACAAACAGGACAATTGCCAATGAAAGAATTGCTCCTCTGCCAATGAAAATTCCCAGCTGTGCCAATAACTGGTTGGTTGAAATATATCCAAGCAGAAGACCTACTGTAGCCAGTACACTTCCTGAGGTTAGGATGGAAACCATAACATCAGAAACTGTATGTACAACAGCATTGTTTTTGTCCATAATTGCACGGTTTTCCTTGTACCGGTCAGTCATTAATATTGCATAATCGACTGTTGCCCCAAGCTGGACAGAACTGATAATTAAATAAGCAATATAGTATATTGAGGAATCTGCAAAATAGGGAATGGAAAGATTTATCCATATGGCAGCTTCAATTCCTAATACCAATATAACAGGTACAATTATTGATTTCATTGTCAGAAGCAGGACGGCAAAAACTGCACCTATTGCCAGCATATTAACTTTCATCATATCTGCAGTAATTGTATTCATAAGGTCGTAGGTGCTTACACCTTCCCCTGCAAGATGATAGACTCCGGGATAATATTTTCCTGCTGTTTCTTTTATTTTTTCAACCAGTGCAAAGGTATTTTTTCCCTCATAGGCTGCGTCAACAGATATTACAAAGCGGCTGTAAGCCGGTGATTTTAATAAAGATAATGTCTCGTTATCCAGATAGCTTTCCGGAATTTCCATACCTACAGTATCAACATAGGATATAATTCCTGATATTTCGTCTATATTGTGAAGCTCATAAGATAAAGCAGCTTCTTTATCATTACTGCCCCGTGGCACTAACAAAACGTAAGTATCATTTTTGCCGAAAATATTCTCGATAGCCTCTTTATCCCTTCCATAGACAGTACCTTCACCATAAATATTTGAAGAACCGTAAAAATACGAATTGGCATTGGAAGCAAGGAAAGACGGAATTATAATAATTATAAAAATGCATACCATAGGAACTG
The DNA here is from genome assembly GCA_051880355.1 of Lachnospiraceae bacterium. Lineage (GTDB taxonomy): Bacteria > Bacillota > Clostridia > Lachnospirales > Lachnospiraceae > JBJENU01. The sequence continues at coordinate 2,719 of JBJENU010000018.1, forward strand.
CTGTTTTTAACACCATCCTTCCGAAGGCTGAAAATTGCGGAACAAATGATTTGTGCTGAGTTTTTTCTATAAGCCTGTATGATGCAAGTATAACTGCAGGCATAAATAAAAAGACTGTAAGCAGGCTGATTCCGATACCCTTTGCCAAAGCAAGTCCCAGGTCAGGACCAAGCTTAAATCTCATCATTATGAGTGCGAGAAATCCGATTACCGTGGTAAGGCCACTTGACAGTATGGAAGTGGTTGATTTACACAATGCGGTTATCATGGCATCTTGTGCACTGTCAGTTTCCCTTTTACATTCCATGAAACGATGAATCAGAAAGACTGAGTAATCCAGTGATACAGCCAGCTGTAAAATGGTTCCTGCGGCATTGGTGACAAAAGAAATTTCGCCGAAAATTATATTGGTGCCATTATTAATAACAATTGCAACGCCAAGTCCAATCAGAATAATTGCAGGTTCAATGAAGGAGTTTGTTGTGAGTATCAATACAATCAGAACAAATATTATTGCAATTACAGTGATTTTTTGTATTTCAGATACTGTATTGGTAGTTGCAATTGCTGTCGAAACTGCACTGCCTGTCATACAATTGTCTTCGCCGATTATGTTGCGGATGGCATCTACCGCTTCAAGGCGACAGCTTTCATCAATGGTTACGCTGAACAATGCTGCATTGTTCTTATAATAGAGTTCAACGGTTGCTTTATCCAACATGGAAAGGGGTGTAGTAATGTCAACTGCATCATCCAGCCACGTTATTTCTGATACACCGTGTATGGCTTTGATTTTTTCTTTGTATTCCAGTGCCTGTGGCATTGTCACATCTGTCACCATTACACGTGCATTAGGTATACCGCCGGAAAATTCATTCTGCATAACTTCAAGTGCTACCGTGGACTGGGCATCATCGGGAAGGTAGTCGTTCATATCATAATTAACTCCTACACCATTTTGCAAAATCATACATATGACTGCAAGGAGCAAAAATATTGATAATATTCCTTTACGGTGCTTGACAACACCATGATAAAATTTATTCATAGATTTTTTCTCCTTCTGTTAAGGCTGCAACACCAAAAAGTAAAAAAGTGTTCTTTTTGCCCTTTAATTGAAGAGAGATTTTATCCTTCGTGATTTTTCCCGTTGCAATATATTCAATTGTCTGTGTAAGGGAAATAATACTGCCTTCAATAGTGCAGCAATCATCATCATTAACTGTTCCGTGAAAATTTCCTGTATTCTCCAAAATATCCAGAGTGCCGGATATTTTGTTTTGTTCCAGCATAACAGACATGGTGCCTTGCCTTGTTCCTATTGGCGTCACCATGCT
>JBJENU010000019.1:0-4033 GCA_051880355.1 Lachnospiraceae bacterium
AGGTTAATGAAAAGTCACAAAGGCAGGTGATTTTTCCACATACTCTTGATTTTGCAGGTGAGATTCCTGAAAGAGGGTATGTTGTAATTCAGACCACAAGCGTGGGACTGTATCCTGACTGGGATTCGGCTCCTGTGGATGACGGGGCGTTTTATGATAAGGCAGCCGCAGGAATTGATATTATATATAATCCTGCAAACACAGCCTTTATGAAGAAATTACAGTCACTTGGCAAACCAGCGTATAACGGACTGAAAATGCTTTTGTATCAGGGCGTTGCAGCTTTTGAACTGTGGAATAATTTGAAGGTTTCTGATGATGTTATAAATCAGGTCTATGACAAGATGAAGAAAGCGATGAACATTGATGAATAATATTGTTTTGATTGGCTTTATGGGTTCCGGCAAGACGACGCTGGGCCAGTGGATGAGCCGTATAGTAAACATGAATTTTGTTGATACTGACGATTATATTGAGAAAAAGTCAGGCAGGAAAATAAATGATATTTTTGCCGGCCAGGGAGAAGAATGTTTCAGGGATATGGAAACTGAGGCACTTAAGGAGCTTGGCGGGAAAAGAGAGACTGTTATATCCGTGGGAGGAGGACTTCCAGTAAGAGAATGTAACAGGAAGCTTATGAGAGAACTGGGTGTTGTTGTATATCTGAGGGCTTCAAGGGAAACACTTATTGAGAGGCTTCAAGGCGACACTACCCGGCCGCTTCTTGCAGGTGATAATCTGAGTCATAAGATAGATATGCTTATGGCAGCAAGAAAGGATATCTATCTTGAAGCAGCAGATATTATTATTGACACTGACGGTAAGTCCGTTGAAGAGATTTACAATGAGTTGGAAGATAAGCTTGTTGAATATATACAGAAAGGGAATTAGCGATGAAGATTCTTGTTTTAAACGGTCCTAATATTAATTTTTTGGGAATCAGGGAGAAGGGCATATACGGAACTGCTGATTATGCAACACTTGTTTCTATGATTGAGGATAAGGCAAAAGAGCTGGGAGTCGAGGTTGAAGTTTTTCAAAGCAATTATGAAGGCGGTATTATCGACAAAATTCAGGAAACCTATGGCAAGGTTGACGGAATTATCATTAATCCGGGAGCTTTTACCCATTATAGTTATGCCGTAAGAGATGCACTGGCATCAGTGGAAGTTCCTAAGATTGAAGTGCATATTTCCAATGTACATAAGCGTGAGGAGTTCAGGCATACGTCAGTAACGGCTCCTGTATGTACAGGACAGGTGGTCGGACTTGGACTGCAAGGCTATCTGTATGCGCTGGAGGCAATGGCGCAGGGAGTCTAACAACTGGTTAATTTGCAATTTTTGTAAAAACATATTGCAATATGTTTGATTTTGTTATAAAATAACTAGAGATTATTATGTAATTTTTCCAAGGAGGTACGTATGGTACAGGCAGGCGATTTTAGAAATGGTTTAACACTTGAGATGGATGGAGGCATCTATACAGTTATTGAATTCCAGCATGTTAAGCCGGGTAAGGGTTCACCTTTTGTAAGAACCAAGATGAAGAATATTAAGAATGGTGGTATTGTTGAGAAGACTTTCCGTCCTACTGAGAAGCTTCCGCAGGCTCACATTGAGACAAAGGAATATCAGTATCTTTATGCTGATGGAGATCTTTACAACTTTATGGATACAGAATCTTTCGAACAGGTTGCTCTTGACGCTTCAAGCGTAGGCGATTCACTTAAGTTTGTTAAGGAGAACGAGATGGTTAAGTTAAAGAGCCATGCAGGCAGCATTTTTGCAATTGAACCACCTTTGTTCGTTGAACTTGAGATTACAGAGTCAGAGCCTGGTGTTAAGGGTGATACAGCAACAGGTGCTACCAAGCCGGCTGTTGTTGAGACAGGTGCTACTGTTTATGTTCCGTTGTTCGTTAACCAGGGTGACAAGATTAAGATTGATACCCGTACAGGCGAATACCTTTCAAGAGTGTAATTTTGTTTTAATAAGGATTTACAAGGCTTTTGCCGGTTTGGGGCAAAGGCCTTTTTTATCATAATTTATTAACCTTAATGACTAATAGGCATTACTATATCAGGAGGCATTAGAATGAGAATTTCTAAAGGCAACCCATTGTTCATGGGTGTTACAAAAACATCACAGGGTTATAATTTCAGTGTTGGCAGTAAAAGTGATGAACTTGTGCTCAATTTATATAAGCCGGAGGGTAAGAAAACCAAGGTTACAGAGGTTAAGCTGGATACAACTTACAAGGTTGGCGGTGTTTTTTCTGTGCTTTTGGAGGACGTGGATATGACAGGCGTAAGCTATGATTATTCAGACGGAGAACTCCATTTTGCTGACCCGTATAGTAAAAGTCTTTCAGGTGTTACAGCGTTTGGAGCAGTGCCTAAGCTGTGTACTGCAAGGGTGGAATTGGAAGATTTTGACTGGGAAGATGAGAAATCACCCGGCATTAAGTTTTCAGATGCAATTTTTTATAAATTACACGTGAGAGGATACACTAAACATAAAAGCTCAGGCGTGGTTAATAAGGGAACCTTTGCAGGCCTTGTTGAAAAAATACCATACCTTAAGGATTTGGGTATAACTTCCGTGGTTTTGATGCCTGCATATGATTTTGATGAAACCGGCACAAGAAACCCTTATAAGGCAGATGCTATTCCGCCTTATGCAATTGCCAGACCACTTAACTATTGGGGATATACAGGCGGCAATTATTTTGCTGTCAAGTCTTCATATTGTGCAGACAAGACAGGTGACGGCTCTGTAGAATTCAAAAAGATGGTCAGGGAATTCCATAAAAATGGTATGGAAGTTATTATGGAGTTCTTTTTTGAAGATGTAAACAGTCAGCTTGCTATTGATTGTATAAAATACTGGGTTAAGGAATACCATATTGACGGAGTGTGGCTCTATGGCAATCCTGCCAACCTTGAACTGGCAGTTAATGACCCTATGCTCAGTGATATTAAGATACTTACGGTATATTATGACGGAAATGGCAATCCGTATGCTGCAGATGGCCGTAAGAATATCGGTAATTGTAATGACGGATTTATGAATGTTGCCAGACGGTTCCTTAAAGGCGATGATGACCAGCTTAGCCGTTTTATACAGGCAGCGACAGCCAATCCTCTCAATGCTGCCAACGTCAATTATATTACCAATCATACAGGCTTTACAATGTGTGACATGGTGTCTTTTGAATACAAGCACAACGAAGCTAACGGTGAAAATAACAGGGATGGCGAGAATTATAACTACAGCTGGAATTGCGGATGTGAAGGGGCAACGAATAAAAAGAAAATCAACGCCCTGCGTATGTCCCAGCTTCGCAATGCATGGATGCTTCTCCTTCTTTGCCAGGGCACACCAATGTGGTTTGGAGGAGATGAGTTTCTTAATTCCCAGAACGGCAACAATAATCCATACTGTCAGGACAATGAAATTGGCTGGATTAACTGGAAAAATACAGCGGCTTCAAGAGAGATGACTGCTTTTGTAAAGGAGCTTATCAGATTCAGGAAGGATAATAAGATACTTCACATGGATAACGCCATGCTTATGAGTGATTATAAGCAGGTTGGTTTTCCGGATATGTCTTTCCATGGCGATAGCGCGTGGGTTCACGCAATGGAAAACTACAAGCGTTATGCAGGCATTTTGTACTGCAGTGACTATGCCGGAACTGATGAAAAAGCCACAGGACTTATATATATTGCCTACAATATGCACTGGGAGGAGCATATGCTTGCCCTGCCTAAAGGCAACACGGAATGTGAGTGGAATGTGGCAATAAGTTCTAATCCCGGCTATGAGGTAACATTTACACAAGATGTAAGACAGGTAAAGATTGGAGCCAGAAGCGTTGTGGTTCTTACAGGCACAATACCAAAGCAACAACCGGGAAAGCACAGGAAAGCTTCCAGAAACAGAAAGGCAGATAATGAAAAAGTTAAGTAGTTTTGAGATAAAAATTATAGCTATGATAACTATGGTAATAGACCACGTTGGAGCAATAT
>JBJENU010000020.1:0-4029 GCA_051880355.1 Lachnospiraceae bacterium
ACACCTGACTATTTTGATGGAGATATTTATATCCAGCATAACACCGGAATTGCAGATGGTCTTTCAGGATTGGGCGCTGCTCTTACTGCACTTGCCAAACAGAATATTCAGATGATTTATACAACTGTTCATCAGATACTGGCACAGGGAAATTATGTATTGGCTGTGAGCGAAGGTACTTTTGGCGGAGCACCTACCAGCTACTACGATTTATGGAGAGTAGAAAATGGTAAGATTGCGGAGCATTGGGATGTTATGGAAACAATTGCGGACAAAAAAGACTGGCAGAATACAAACGGAAAGTTCTAAATTTTTTCAATATTACTGTATCTTATTTAGTTGGAGATATGTTATGGAAACAGCAGACTATTTGAAAATTTTAAAGGATGAGATTCATTCCGCGGTATTTGCCACAACAGATAATAATGGTTTGCCGGTTACAAGAGTGATTGATATTATGCTTGTGGACAATAATAGTCTATATTTTATCACAGCGAAAGGAAAAGAATTTTATCGTCAGCTTATGGAACGTAAATTTGCTTCTATAAGCGGAATGACAGCCGGAAAAGATTCATTATGCAAAAAAGCTATTTCTGTTCGTGGTAAAATACGCAATATCGGAAGCGAAAAATTGGAAGAAGTCTTTATCAAGAACCCATATATGTCAGAAATCTATCCCAGCAAGAAAAGCCGGAAGGCATTAGAGGTTTTCCAAATGTATGAAGGACAGGGAGAATATTTTGATTTATCCGTAAAACCTATTTACAGAGATTCCTTTTCTTTAGGTGGAAATGATATAATAACAATAAAAACAGGCGGTTTTTATGTGACACAGAGATGCAAAATATGTCAAAAATGTTTTGAAGTATGTCCGCAGAATTGCATTGTTCTTTCAGAGGGAAAAGCATTGATAAATCAGGAACATTGTCTGAATTGTGGCAGATGTTATGAGATATGTCCTCAGAAAGCAATTTTAAAAAGGGGTTGGTGAGAAATGAAAAAAATTCGGAAAGAAAAAATGGATTTAGGACAATTTTTATGTGGTGTTCCTGCCAGAGATTATATTTTTCAGAACACGCCATATAAGCAACAAATTGAAAGTGCGGTAAATCTTATAAAAGATTCAGATATCATACTGGTTGGTGCAGGTGCAGGAGCTTCAACAGCTGCCGGACTTACTTACAGTGGCCAACGCTTTACCGATAACTTTGGCGAATTTATTAAGAAATATGGCGCTATGTATATGACAGACATGTATGCCGCAGGTTTTTATCCTTTTCCTTCACAGGAGGCAAAATGGGGATATTGGTCAAAACACAGTATGATAAACCGTTTTCTGCCACCCGCACTTCCCTTATACAAGCAGCTTTTTGAGTTGGTAAAGAATAAAGATTATTTTGTATTAACTACCAATGTAGACCATCAATTTCAAAAGGCTGGATTTGACAGTGACCGTATTTTTGCGACACAGGGTGATTACGGAGAAATACAATGTGAAAAGGGATGTCATCACAAAATATATGATGCGGAGAAGTTGTTTCGCAAAATGGATCAGGCAAGAAAGGACTGCAGGATTCCATCTGATATGGTTCCGAAATGTCCGGTGTGTGGCGGCAATATGACAATGCATTTGCGTTGTGACAGGTATTTTGTAGAAGACGAAAGCTGGTATGAGGCGGCAGGCCGATATGCTGATTTTGTGGAAAATATAGAAGACAAAAAGGGAGTATTATTGGAATTGGGGGTGGGATTCAACACGCCTGCGATTATTCGTTTCCCATTTGAAAATATGGTTCGGGAAAACAGGAATCTATCACTTATCCGATTGAACCTGAATGAAGCAGTTGTACCTGAAAGTTTTGGGAATAGAGCAGTCGGTATTAATGCTGATATGGCAAGCACGGTATCTGATATATGTCATGAATTGGAAAAGAAAGTGGATGATAGTGTTGATATATTGCTTAATAAGTTAAAAGAAGATTCTTCTGCTTATAAGAACCTTGAAACCGGAAACTATAGTCTGAACGAGAAGAAAAACACAATTCGTTCTCTTATGAACATCCGTATGCCGGGAAATGCTTCAGATGAGCTGATACAACTTCAAGATAAGTATTTGCGGGAAGAACTTTCTGTAAAAGGTATTGTAACTTTATCGGATATACCAACGATAAGGGAGCAATATAACAATCAGTCCCCATTTGCGGAAAGAATATCAATCTGGAGAGGAGATATCACCAGACTCAAGGTTGGTGCAATTGTTAATGCGGCTAATTCACAGTTGTTAGGTTGTTTTGTACCATGCCATAGGTGTATTGATAATGCTATTCACAGTGCTGCCGGAATACAGCTTAGAAATGAGTGTAACAATATTATGAATCAAAGACGCATTCAATACGGCAGTCAGTATGAAGAACCAACCGGCACAGCTACGCTTACTTTAGGCTATAATCTTCCGTGTGATTATGTAATTCACACAGTTGGGCCAATCGTTTATGGAATGTTAAATGATGAGCTTTGCCGTCAGTTGAGGAATTGCTATAAGAGCGTTTTGAAATGTTGTTTAGATAATAAAATAAAATCAGTGGCATTTTGTTGTATTTCAACGGGAGAATTCAGATTTCCAAATTATGAGGCTGCGCAAATTGCATTTGAAACAGTAACAGATTTTTTGAAAGTCAATGATAGCATAGAACGAATTATTTTTAATGTTTTTACAGACAATGATAGTGAAATTTATGAAAATATGGTATGATAAAACTGTCAGGGGCAAAAGTCTCTGGCAGTTTTTAGTTGTTGTGGAGGAACTTTGGATGAGGATTTTATTACTGGAAGATGATGTCTATATTCAGGATTTGCTGCGGGAAAATTTGTCAGAGCATGGCTTTGACATTGAGGTGGCTTCAACGGTTAAAGAATTCTGGCAAAAACAGGGAGAAAGGGATTATGCACTTTATCTTATAGACGTAATACTGCCTGACGGGGATGGCATTTCAGTCTGTGGCAGGCTTAGAAATATCAGCAGGAGCCCTATTATTTTTCTTACGTCATGTGATGATGAGGAAAATATTACAAAGGGGCTTAACAGCGGGGCAGATGACTATGTTACCAAGCCCTTCAGGATGGCGGAGCTTGTGGCAAGAATCAATGCCAATCTGCGCAGAATGGATATGGGCAGCAGTGCAGATATGAAGCATAAGCATTTTAGGAATATTGTTGTGGATCTGGAAAATCTGGTAATGAGAAAAGACGGTATCGAGCTGACATTTTCTGATGTTGAATGGCAGCTGCTGGAGGTGCTTATTAATAATGCCGGGCTCATTGTAAAGAGAGAAGTTTTGCTTGAAAGGGTGTGGGACAACAAGGGTAACTTTGTTGAAGATAACACGCTTACAGTGGCAATCTGCAGAATCAAGGCAAAAGTTGGAAAAGAATTTATTGAGACAATAAGAGGGGTGGGTTACAGATGGATACAGTAGAAGTGCAGATTAAAAATCAAAAGAAAAAAATATACATTGCAATTTTTAGTTTTATGACATTTATGGTACTGGCAGTGGTGGCACTGGTGATTTTTTATGAGTACAGGCTGAGGGCGATTCTGGGAAGCGCCAGCATGGCACAAAAAGGAGATATAGGTTACATAATCCGTCAGATGTTTGCAGCAGAGCTTACAAGTGAAAACATCGCAGCCGGAGAAGCTGCAATGAAGACATATGGTTATACAGAGAACGGTTTTTCCTATCTTTTTAACCAGAGCGGTCAGTGGATTGTAATAATGGTTATGCTGGCAATACTTGTGGCTGTAACCGGGGTATGTGTTAAGGTTGTAAGTTCCATTGGCAAAAAAGATATATACGCACAGGTATTTAGAACCTTCAGGGAGAATGAAAAGCTTAACCGTGAAATGGCTGGAAATGTGGAATTTCTCAATAAACGCAACAGACAGATGCAGAATTTTATTGAAAATATTGCACATCAGATAAAAACGCCTCTGGCGGCAATAAATATTGCGCTGGATACCATAAAAGAAAA
>JBJENU010000021.1:0-3973 GCA_051880355.1 Lachnospiraceae bacterium
GTGTTTTAGGATTGCGGGAGTGTGTTAACACGGAGCAATCCGTGGTATCATGGGGCAAATTCTATGTCTTACCTTGATACCATTATATTGAAATGCTGTGTCTATTCTGTGAAGAAAATTTTAAAAAAGTATGTTCCTCATACAAAAAGAGACTGTAACCATCTTTACGATTTTTACAGTCTCTCATAATCACATATATTTCTTTATAATTCTGTGAATTACTTAAGTGTGCACTTAGCGCCAGCTTCTTCAAGCTTCTTCTTGATTTCTTCAGCTTCAGCCTTAGAAACAGCTTCCTTGATAACCTTAGGAGCAGCTGTAACCATATCCTTAGCTTCCTTAAGACCAAGACCTGTGATCTCACGAACAACCTTGATAACGCCTACGCCTGAACCCTCTGTAAGCTCTACGTCAAACTCTGTCTTCTCTTCTTCAGCTGCTGCTGCAGGACCTGCTGCAACTACAACACCTGCTGCTGCAGATACGCCAAATTCTTCTTCACATGCCTTAACGAGATCGTTAAGCTCTAATACTGATAAACCTTTGATTACTTCAATAATTTCCTGAGTTGTCATTATTTTTTTCTCCTTATAAATTATAATTGTTTTTGTTTTGTGAAAGCATATATGCTCTCAAGATAAATTTCAAAAATGTTACAATTAAGCCTGCTTCTCTGCAATCTGCTTGATAACACGTGCAAAATTTGTAACTGGTGACTGCATACTTCCAAGTAACTTTGAAAGCAAAACTTCTCTTGAAGGAATTGTAGCGATAACCTGGATACCCTTCTCATCGTAGAATGTTCCTTCAACAACGCCGCACTTAAGCTTAAGAGCGTCAGCCTTCTTACCAAACTCAGCAAGCACTCTTGCCGGAGCTGTTGCATCATCCTTAGATACTGCAAGAGCTGTTGGTCCTTCAAGCATTGGAGCGAATGCCTCGTACTCTGTACCGGCAATAGCTCTCTTAACGTATGTGTTCTTGTATACCTTGTATACAACACCGGCTTCTCTTAACTGCTTACGGAGCTGTGTATCCTGCTCAACTGTCAAACCACAGTATGAAACAAGAACTGCGCCCTTGGCACCGTCAAGGTTAGCCTTAATCTCGTCAACGATAGGTGCTTTAATTTCTACCTTTGCCATGAATCTTCTTACCTCCTGTTAGATTTAAGTATAACTGCCTAAAGATTCCTCGTATGGCTTATCTTCTATATAAGAAAAGCCTTCCCGCATACACAGGAAGGCATAAATCACATACTGATTATATTCTTCCTCGGCTGGCGAATTACCTTTAACCCTCACGGGACCTATGCTGTCTACGGCAGTAATAATACTGTGATATAATAACACTACTTGGAGTGTTTGTCAACAACTTTTTAAAAAAATTGTTGTAGCGTTAAAAGAGCCCGGAACTTTTGCTCCGAGCCCTGATAATTGCTTTTAAATCATGTGCGCCAATTAAACAGCCTGATACTTTGTTGTGTTAAGCTTAACACTTGGGCCCATTGTAGATGTAAGAGCAAGGCTCTTAATGTACTGACCCTTCAGGTTTGCCGGCTTAGCCTTAACGATGGCACCCATAATTGCCTGGAAGTTGTCTGCTAACTGTTCCTCAGTAAATGAAGCCTTACCGATTGGAACATGAATGATGTTTGTCTTATCAAGTCTGTACTCAATCTTACCAGCCTTGATCTCGTTGACAGCCTTGGTTACGTCCATAGTAACTGTACCAGCCTTAGGGTTTGGCATTAAGCCCTTAGGACCAAGTACTCTACCGAGACGACCAACAACACCCATCATATCAGGTGTTGCAACTACAACGTCAAATTCGAACCAGTTGTCGTTCTGGATCTTTGGAACTAATTCCTCACCACCGGCATAATCTGCGCCTGCTGCAAGAGCTTCTTCAACCTTGTCTCCCTTAGCGAAAACAAGAACTCTTACCTTCTTACCTGTACCGTGTGGAAGTACAACGGCACCACGAATCTGCTGCTCAGCGTGACGTCCGTCACAGCCTGTTCTGATGTGTGCTTCAATAGTTTCGTCAAATTTTGCAGTTGCTGACTTCTTTACAAGTGCGATAGCCTGCTCTGCATCGTATAAAGTTGTGCGGTCAATGTTCTTAGCCGCTTCAACGTATTTCTTTCCTCTTTTCATTATATGAACCTCCTAGTGGTAATAGCGGGTTATGTCCTCCCACATTTTATAAATTAATCAACTACCTGAATACCCATGCTTCGAGCTGTACCGCTAATCATGCTGATTGCAGCATCAAGTGAAGCGGCATTGAGATCTGGCATCTTTAATTCAGCGATCTTCTGAACTTCAGCCTTTGTGATTGTAGCAACCTTTGTCTTGTTAGGTACGGCTGAACCTGACTTAATGTTACAAGCCTTCTTAAGAAGAACTGCAGCTGGTGGAGTCTTTGTAATGAAGCTGAAACTTCTGTCAGCATATACTGTAATAACTACAGGAATAATCAGGTCTCCCTGATCTGCTGTTCTTGCGTTGAACTGCTTTGTAAATTCAACGATGTTTACACCGTGCTGACCAAGAGCTGGACCAACTGGTGGAGCTGGTGTAGCTTTGCCGGCAGGAATCTGTAATTTAATGTAACCTGTTACTTTCTTTGCCATTTTTATGGACCTCCTAATATAATGTGGTATTTGGCGACCAGCAGCTTGTACTGCTAATCTCCCACGCCTGAAAAACCTCAGGCAGTTATAGCCTGGTTAAAAATTAAAACTTCTTAACTTCGGCAAATTTAAGTTCAACCGGTGTTTCACGGCCGAACATATCAACACTGATTGTAAGGCTTGACTTGCCTTCATTGATATACTTAACAACTCCCACTGTATTCTCCCATACACCGGAAGTTACTGTAATAGTATCGCCAACCTTGAAATCATATGAAACCTTGGTCTCGACACTGCCGCCACTAAGACTGATGCCAAGTGACTTTATCTCTGCTTCTGTCAAAGGTACCGGCTTACTTCCAGGACCAACAAATCCTGTAACGCCTCTTGTATTACGGATAACATACCATGAGTCATCATTCATAATCATATTGACAAGTACGTAGCCGGGAAACATCTTTCTCTGAACAGTCTTTGCAACGTCATCCTTCATCTCAATAGCTGTCTCCAGCGGAACAATAACGTCAAAAATCTGATCCTCAAGATGTCTGTTCTCAACTGTCTTTTTAATGCTGTCACACACCTTATTCTCATATCCTGAATATGTATGGACAACATACCATTTTGCATCTGACATCTAATCACCTAACCCTATCTAACTAAGAATTCAATACCAATTCGGATTACAAAATCCAAAGCAGAAATAACAAGACCCAAAATAACCGAAACTACAACTACAGCTGTTGTCTCTTTAATGAGGGTCTTCTGGTCCGGCCAGATAATTCTCTTGAATTCAGCCTTAAGACCCTTAAACCAGCTGGTTTTCTTTTCCTTTACTGCTTCACCCATTCTAATACCTCACTATGTCAAATTACTTAGTTTCTTTGTGTAAAGTGTGTGCCTTGCAGAACTTACAATACTTCTTTGTTTCCATTCTGTCAGGATGTGTCTTCTTATCCTTTGTCATGTTGTAATTACGCTGCTTGCACTCTGTACATGCCAATGTTATCTTTACGCGCACAACTGCCACCTCCATTATTATTTTTGATTTAATGCTTAGTCTGAATCTATGCTCACAAAAATGGAGTGGGGCACCCGTCGGCGCAATCCTAAAAAAGAGCATAAAAAAAAGACCTCTTCCATAGCTTTTCAAATATAGCATAGGAAGAGTTCTTTGTCAACTAGTTTTTTAATAAAATTTCTGCAATGCGGAAAGCACCGCGACCGTCAACATAGCCCTTTACCTTCTCGCCGTATCTGTCCAGTATAGTTTTATCAGCCAGAATAGTCTTCAACAGGTGAATTGCTTTTTTCGTCACATCATCAAATATTGCA
>JBJENU010000022.1:0-3964 GCA_051880355.1 Lachnospiraceae bacterium
CGTCCTCTTCAGGTACTGACAGAATCTGGCTTAAATATTTATCTGAGAAACCATTCTTTTTTGCTGAGATAAGAGCTTCATCACTTGGGAGTGTGCCCTTATTTGCCATAAGAGCTTCCTCCTCCTGAACAAGCTCTAACATCTGCTGGACAAAATAGTGTTTAACCTTGGTAATTTCAAAAATTTCATCAACAGTGGCACCCTTTCTAAGAGCTTCATACATAATGAAGTGACGGTCACTTGACGGAGTTGCCAGCATACGAAGCAATTCTTCCTTAGAGAGGCTGTTATAATTCTTGGCAAAGCCAAGACCGTAACGGCCTGTTTCAAGGCTTCTGATTGCCTTCTGGAATGCTTCCTTGTATGTCTTACCGATACTCATAACTTCACCAACGGCACGCATCTGGGTACCAAGCTTATCTTCAACACCCTTGAACTTTTCAAATGCCCAGCGTGCAAATTTGATAACAACATAGTCTCCGTCCGGAACGTACTTGTCAAGAGTTCCGTACTTGCCACATTCGATATCCTTGAGAGTAAGACCTGCTGCAAGGTATGCGGAAACAAGGGCAATAGGGAAACCTGTAGCCTTTGAGGCAAGAGCTGAAGAACGAGATGTTCTTGGATTAATTTCAATTACTACGATACGGTCTGAAACAGGGTCATGGGCAAACTGTACGTTAGTACCGCCGATAACCTGAACGGAATCAACAATTCTGTATGCCTGTTCCTGAAGCCTTGCCTGCAGCTCTTTTGAGATAGTGAGCATTGGGGCAGAACAGAAGGAATCACCTGTGTGGACACCAAGAGGGTCAATGTTTTCAATGAAACATACGGTAATCATATTGCCTTCTGCGTCACGTACAACTTCAAGCTCAAGCTCTTCCCAGCCAAGGATTGATTCTTCAACAAGAACCTGACCTACAAGACTGGCCGCAAGACCACGTGCACAGACAGTTTTCAATTCTTCTTTGTTATATACGAGACCGCCGCCTGCACCGCCCATTGTGTAGGCCGGACGGAGAACTACAGGATAACCAAGCTTGTCGGCAATGGCAAGCGCTTCGTCAACTGAGTAGGAAACTTCACTTCTGGCCATTTCAATGCCGATGGCATCCATTGATTTTTTAAATTCGATGCGGTCTTCACCACGCTCAATGGCATCTACCTGAACACCGATAACCTTAACATTATACTTGTCAAGAACGCCTTCTTTGGCAAGTTCTGCGCAAAGATTAAGACCTGACTGGCCACCAAGGTTTGGAAGCAATGCATCCGGACGTTCCTTTGCAATAATCTGCTCGAGACGCTTTACATTCAATGGTTCAATGTAGGTGATGTCTGCGATTTCAGGGTCTGTCATAATGGTGGCAGGGTTAGAGTTTACGAGAACGATTTCATAACCAAGCTTTCTAAGTGCTTTACAAGCCTGTGTACCCGAGTAGTCGAACTCGCAGGCCTGACCGATGATAATTGGCCCCGAACCAATTATAAGTACTTTGTTGATGTCTTCTCTTTTTGGCATAATAATCTCCTTATAAATATATTTACTGCAGGTTCTTTTGCGCAGTAGCAAGCATTAATTTAATTCTGTTGAGCTGGTTAACCTCACTGGCACCAGGGTCGTAGTCAACAGCGATAATGTTGGAATCAGGGAAAGCAAGACGCAGTTCCTTGATTACGCCCTTACCAACAATGTGGTTAGGTAGGCAGGCAAAAGGCTGACAACATACGATGTTAGGAGCACCGTTGTGAATAAGCTCAATCATTTCGCCTGTAAGAAGCCAGCCTTCACCGGTCTGGTTGCCAAGCGAAACAAGCTCTTTGGCAAGTGCAGCAGTCTCCTTAATGGTTGAAGGAGGAGTGAAGCGCTTACTTTCACTTAATGCCTTTTTTGCTTCTTTTCTGAAATATTCTAAAAGCTTAATGGCCAGATTGTTAATATAGGCAGCTTTCTTGGAAGCACCCAGATAGTCCTTTTTGAAATTGGCATTCTCACAGGAGTAGAGAAGGAAGCCCATCAAATCAGGAACAACGGCTTCGGCACCTTCGGATTCAAGCAAATCAACAATGTAATTGTTGGCTGATGGAAGGAATTTTACAAGAATCTCGCCTACAACACCGACTCTAGGCTTTTTAATGTCTAAAAGCGGCAGCTCATCAAATTCTTTGATAATCTGGCGCAGGGTTTTCTTAAATTCCCTCATGGAAAGAGATGGCTGCTTCATTTGTTCAATGCATACGCTGCGCCACTTTTCGTGGAGAGCATTGGCAGAGCC
This sequence comes from Lachnospiraceae bacterium, assembly GCA_051880355.1. Classification (GTDB taxonomy): domain Bacteria; phylum Bacillota; class Clostridia; order Lachnospirales; family Lachnospiraceae; genus JBJENU01. The sequence goes on from JBJENU010000022.1 coordinate 2,280, forward strand.
CGGCGTGGCTTCATATGGCCTTGTTCTGTATAGAACATTCATAAACACATCGCCGTAAACAATAGCCTGTAGGGCCTTTTTGGCAAGTGATACGGTCATCTGGAAACCTTCGTTCTTTTCAAGTCCGTTGAAGTTAAGTGAAATTACGGGAACATCAGGGTAACCGGCTTTTTCCAGAGCACGTCGGATAAAACCAATGTAATTGGATGCTCGGCAGCCACCGCCTGTCTGTGTAATAATTATGGCCGTTTTTGTCATGTCATATTCTCCTGACATAACTGCACTCATAATCTGTCCAACAACCATAAGTGAAGGGTAGCAGGCATCATTATTAACAAATTTAAGGCCAACGTCTACAGATGATTTATTATCATTGTTTAAAACTACAAGGTTATATCCTCCGCTTCTTAAAGCGTGTTCAAGAATGTCAAAATGGATTGGTGACATCTGAGGACAGAGGATAGTGTAATTTTCTTTCATTTCCTTGGTAAATTCAACACGCCTGTAAGCTGCTGAATCAACCTTGCGGCAGTAATTTTTCTGTTCACGGACACGAAGGGCAGCAATAAGTGAACGGATACGGATTCGTGCCGCACCTAAGTTGTTGACCTCGTCAATTTTAAGAACAGTATAAATCTTACCTGCCTTGGATAAAATATCGTTAACGGCATCGGTAGTAACAGCATCAAGACCGCATCCAAAAGAGTTAAGCTGGATCAAATCAATGTTGTCATGCTTTGCAACATAGCTTGCAGCGGCATAAAGCCTTGAGTGATACATCCACTGGTCCATAACAATCAAAGGACGTTCAACCGGCTCAAGATGTGAGATTGAATCTTCCGTAAATACAGCAATTCCGTAAGCGTTAATAAGTTCAGGAATACCATGGTTGATTTCAGGGTCAATATGGTAAGGTCGGCCTGCAAGAACAATACCCCGCCTGCCTGTATCCTCAAGATAACGAAGAGTTTCCTCACCTTTCCTGTGAATGTCATCCTTGGACTGCATAAGCTCAGCCCAGGCCGCCTTAACAGCGGCTTTGATTTCGGAAGCAGGAATCTCTTTGGAAAATTCCTCGACGAGACGCTTGCTCATTTTTTCTTCACTTTCAAAAGAAAGGAACGGGTTACGGAAATCAATATTTTCTATCTTAAGTTCTTCTACGTTGTTTTTGATATTCTCAGCGTAGGAAGTAACAATTGGGCAGTTGTAATGGTTATTTGTGCCGTCAAGCTCCTTGTGCTCATAAGGGACACAAGGATAAAAAATGAACTTGACACCATTTTTAATGAGCCACGAAATGTGACCGTGGGCAAGCTTAGCCGGGTAACATTCCGACTCGCTTGGGATTGACTCGATACCAAGCTCATAAATCTTACGTGTCGAAGATGGTGAGAGAACAACCCTGTATCCTAACTTTGTAAAAAATGTAAACCAGAAAGGATAGTTCTCATACATGTTAAGAACACGGGGAATACCTACAATACCTCGCGTGGCAACGTCTGCCGTAAGAGGCTCATAGTCAAAAAGCCTGTGAAGCTTGTAGTCGAAAAGGTTAGGAATCTGTTCTTTATTTTTCTCCTTGCCAAGACCACGCTCGCAGCGGTTACCTGTAATGAACTGTCTGTTGCCTGAAAATCTGTTGATGGTAAGGTGGCAGTTGTTGGTACAACCCTTGCAGCGAG
>JBJENU010000023.1:0-3960 GCA_051880355.1 Lachnospiraceae bacterium
TGGCGCACTTATGGCAGTTGCAGGTGTAATAATCATATTTATTCCTGCTTTTGTTATTGATTTGCTGCCTTTGTTTTTCGGAGCTTTGCTTATTTTTGGCAGTATTATTAATTTGCAGGATGCACTTGACCTTAAGAAAACCGGCTGGCCAAAGTGGAAGTGGTTTATGACAATGGCCGGTGTTGCATTTGTTGTGGGCATAGTATTTATCTGTCTCTCATCATTTAATAATATTGTTTTTGAGAGAGTTGTGGGTGGTGTACTTGCTTTTATCGGCATTAACAGTGCCGTTGGAAATATTGCAGTAGAAGTAAGGCTGAAGAGAGAATAAAAATGTTTCAGTTCAGAGGAAATAAAATCGTTATTTCTGTGAGAAACCTGGTTGAATTTGTTAACAACAGCGGTTCCATTGACAGCCGCAACGGTGGTACAAAGGATGCCAGGGCAATGCAGGAGGGCGCAAGACTTCACCGTAAGCTTCAGAAAGCGGCACCTGACGGTTATAGGGCTGAGGTTTCCCTTAAAAAAGAAATTGAAGTTAACTCTAAGTATAATTATGTTATTGTACTTGAGGGCCGCGCCGATGGAGTTATTACAAGAGATGATGGTGATGTAACCATTGATGAAATTAAATGCATTTATGCAGACATAAGCGATTTAAAAGAGCCTGTGCCGGTACATCTGGCACAGGCTATGTGTTATGCTTATATTTATGCTGAAATGATGGAACTGAACCATATAGAGGTGCAGATGACTTACTGCCATATAGAGTCGGAAAAATTAAGAACTTTTAAGAATGATTATACCTTTGAGGAATTGAAAAAATGGTTTAATGAGCTTATTGAAAAATTCTCCAAGTGGACTGATTTCTGGTTTGAAAGCTACTACAAAAGGCAGGAATCTATTGAAACGCTGAAGTTTCCTTTTGATTACAGACCCGGACAGAAAATGCTTGTTGGCAACGTATACAAATCAATTGAGGGTGAGAAAAATCTTTTTATCCAGGCCCCGACAGGAACAGGCAAAACCATATCAACAATTTTTCCGGCAATTAAGGCTATGGGCAATGATTTGGCAGGGAAGCTTTTTTACCTTACTGCCAAAACAATTACAAGAACTGTGGCGGTGGATACTTTTTCCATACTTGCAAAAGCAGGTCTGTATTTCAGGAGTATTGTAATTACTGCTAAAGATAAGGTGTGCCCCCATAAGGAACGCAAGTGCAATCCTGTGGACTGTCCGTATGCCGATGGTCATTACGACAGGGTTAATGATGCGGTTTATGATTTAGTCACAAATGAGCTTGAAATCAGTGCCAAAAAAATCACTGAATATGCTATGAAGCACAATGTATGTCCCTTTGAAATGTCTCTGGATGCAACCTACTGGTGCGACGGAATTGTGTGCGATTACAATTATGTTTTCGACCCTAATGTGTACCTGCGCAGGTTTTTTGGGGAAGGAGTAAGGGGAGACTATGTGTTCCTTGTTGATGAGGCTCATAATCTTGTGGAGCGCGGAAGGAGTATGTACTCTGCCACAATTGTAAAAGAGGAAATTATGGAGCTGAAAAGACTTGTAAAGGATGTGGACAAACGTCTTGCCACATATCTTGAAAAGTGCAATAAGCAGCTTCTTGAATATAAAAAAGAGTGTGAAAATTATACGGTTCTGGAAAGCCAGTCCCCATTTTTAGCGGTTTTGGAAATGGTGTTCTTCAGGCTTCAGACGTTTTTTGATGAGCACAAAAGTTTCTACTATATGGAACGTGTTTCGGAAATTTACCTTAAAATCAGGCATTATATGAATATTGCTGAGCTTGCTGATGAGAAATATGTGGTCTATACAACTTATGATGAAAATAATAATTTTTTGATTACACAGTTCTGCGCGGACCCGTCAACTAACTTAAAAAACTGCATAGACAAAGGCGTTGCGGGAATTTTCTTTTCGGCTACATTATTGCCGGTTAATTATTATAAAGAGATGCTTACCGGCGACAGCGCTGAAAATGCCATATATGCCCACTCTGTTTTTGATGAGAAGAAGAGGCTTGTGGTGGTTGCCGGTGACGTGAGCAGCCGTTACAGGGACAGAGGTACGGCTCAGTTTAGAAAAATGGCAAGGTACATAGTGAATATAACTTCCGGCAAAAAGGGCAATTATATGATATTTTTTCCGTCCTTTTATTATATGGGGCAGGTATTGGACTGTCTTAATGAGGAATATGGTGATTTTGTTGCGGACAATAAAATTCTTGTACAGGAAAGCCTTATGACTGAGGAAAAAAAACAGGAATTTCTTGACAGCTTTACCGGGCAGGACAATAACTGCATCGGAATGTGTGTTATGGGAGGAATTTTTTCTGAGGGAATTGACCTTAAAAATGATGCACTGATAGGGGCAGTTATTGTGGGAACGGGACTGCCAATGGTGTGCAATGAGCGTGAAATCTTAAGACGCTTTTTTGACGACAACGGAAAAAACGGATATGCCTATTCCTATATGTATCCGGGAATGAACAAGGTATGCCAGGCAGCAGGGAGGGTTATCAGAACCGTGGATGATACAGGCATTATTGCTCTTTTGGATGACCGGTTCCTTACCGACGAATATATATGTCTTTTCCCAAGGGAATGGAGCAGTGTGGCAGTTGGAAATGAAAAAAATATAAGGCAGATTGTTGATGATTTTTGGGTAAATATTAGTTGAGATATGAAAAAAAATATGATATAATAACAATATGTTTTATTTTGTAAATTTACTTGGAGGTTGAGATGAGTAACGTAAGACGAGTATATGTTGAGAAGAAACAGCCTTTTGCCGTAAAAGCAAGAGAGTTGAAGGAAGAAATCAAGGGATATCTTGGTATTGACACGGTTACTGATGTTCGTGTTCTTATCAGGTACGATATTGAGAATCTTTCGGAAGAAACATATAAAATGGCCCTGACAACAGTGTTTTCGGAGCCGCCTGTAGATGATGTGTTTGAGATGGAATTGCCTGTTGACGGCAACGATTTTGTGTTTAGCGTTGAATATCTTCCGGGTCAGTTTGACCAGAGGGCAGATTCTGCCGTTCAGTGCGTCAAGTTCCTCAATGAGAATGAGGAGCCTGTTATTAAGACCGCTGTAACTTATGTTATTTCAGGAAGCCTGGATGAGGCAGGTAAGAACAGAATTGTTAATCACTGCATTAACCCTGTTGATTCAAGACAGGCCGACAAGGAAATTCCTGCTACTCTTGTCACAGAGTTTGATGAGCCGGCTGACGTTATTATTTTTGACGGCTTTAAGGATATGCAGGAGAAGGAACTTAAGGAACTCTATGATTCACTTGGTCTTGCCATGACCTTCAAGGATTTCCTTCACATTCAGAATTATTTCAAGAATGAAGAGAACCGCGACCCTTCAATGACAGAGATTCGTGTTCTTGACACATACTGGTCTGACCACTGTCGTCATACAACTTTCTCAACAGAGCTTAAGAATGTTGAGTTTAAGGATGGCTTTTACAGGGAGGCTATTGAGGAGTCTTACAACAAGTATCTTGCTGACAGAGATGAGATTTTTAAAGGCCGCAAGGACAAGTTTGTGTGCCTTATGGACCTTGCTCTTATGGCAATGCGTAAGCTCAAGAAGGAAGGCAAGCTTGCTGACCAGGAAGAGTCAGATGAGATTAATGCATGTAGTATTGTGGTTCCTGTTGAGGTTGACGGACAGGTTGAGGAGTGGCTTGTTAACTTTAAGAATGAGACACACAACCATCCGACTGAGATAGAACCTTTCGGTGGTGCTGCCACATGTCTTGGCGGTGCTATCCGTGACCCGTTGTCAGGCCGTACTTATGTATATCAGGCTATGCGTGTCACAGGTGCTGCCGACCCTACAGTTTCAGTGGATAAGACACTTAACGGTAAGCTACCGCAGAAAAAGCTTGTCCGCGGTGCTGCCAGCGGTT
>JBJENU010000024.1:0-3937 GCA_051880355.1 Lachnospiraceae bacterium
AGCATAGTATATCTGCCTTTCCTCATCCTCATCAGGCAGTTGCGGATACTCCGACAAATGCTCATAAAGGTGGGTTCCCTCCTCAACTATCAGGCTGTAAGCAGATATATGTTCAGGCTTAAGTTCTATTACTTTTTTCAGACCTTTTACATATTCCTCAAGACTCTGCCCCGGAAGTGCCTGCATCATGTCAATATTAATATTGGTAAAACCTGCCTTCCGGGCAATCTCATAGCTTTCCAAAAATTCTTCGTAGGTGTGAATTCTTCCAATGGTTTTAAGCACATCATTGTCTGTGGTCTGAAGCCCAAAGCTTATTCTGTTAAAACCACATTCCCTGTAGGCCTCTGCCTTTTCTTTAGTAATAGTCCCCGGATTTGCTTCGATTGTTGCTTCACAGTTATGGGTCACATAAAAATTATCATTGATGGCCTTCATTATGATTTTGATGTAATCTGCATCAAGCACTGAGGGCGTACCACCACCCAAAAATATGGAGTTAACAAGCCTGTCCCTGCCTGCATGTGACATATATTTTATTTCACCGGTCAATGCTTCCACATATTTTTTCTTTATCTTCTCACTTGCCGTAAATGATAAAAAGTCACAGTAATTGCATTTTCGTACACAAAAGGGGATATGTATATATATCCCCAGTAAATTGCTTTTATTATTCTTCATCAAGCTTTAATACGCTCATAAACGCCTTCTGCGGAATTTCCACATTACCAATCTGGCGCATACGCTTCTTTCCTTCCTTCTGCTTCTCAAGAAGCTTCTTCTTACGAGAAATATCACCGCCGTAACATTTTGCAAGCACGTCCTTGCGAAGTGCTTTTACAGTTTCCCTGGCAATAACCTTGCTTCCGATGGCTGCCTGAATAGGGATTTCAAAAAGATGTCTCGGAATCTCTTCCTTAAGCTTCTCACACATCTTCCTGCCCCTCTCAGCGGCAGTTCCTGTATGGACAATGAATGACAGTGCATCCACCTCTTCCTTATTGATAAGAATATCCAGCTTGCAAAGACTTGATTTCTCATAGCCCTTGAGATCATAGTCAAAAGATGCATATCCTCTTGAGCGGGATTTCAAGGCATCAAAAAAGTCATAAATTATCTCATTCAAAGGAAGAACGTATTTTATTAAAGCTCGTGTTTCCTCCATATATTCCATACCCACATAAACTCCGCGGCGCTCCTGACACAGCTTCATAATAGAACCCACATATTCTGTTGTAACCATAATCTCAGCATTGACCACTGGCTCTTCCATATATGCAATCTCTGACGGGTCCGGAAGGTTGGACGGGTTGGTAAGTTCAATCATTTCACCGTTGGTCTTATGGACTCTGTAGACAACTCCCGGTGCCGTAGTCACAAGGTCCAGGTTGTATTCCCTCTCTAATCTCTCCTGAATTATTTCAAGGTGAAGAAGTCCAAGGAATCCACATCTGAAGCCAAAACCAAGGGCAATTGAAGTTTCCGGCTCAAACTGCAAAGCCGCATCATTGAGCTGGAGTTTTTCAAGTGCATCTCTTAAATCCTGATATTTTGATCCATCCGCCGGATACATACCACAGTATACCATGGGATTAACCTTCTTATAACCTGGCAACGGCTCACTTACAGGCCTCTCGTCATCTGTTACGGTATCACCTACTGCCGTATCCTTAACATTCTTAATACTTGCAGTAATATAACCTACCATGCCGGCTGACAATTCATCGCAGGCAATAAACTGACCTGCGCCAAAATAGCCCACTTCAACTACCTCTTCCACTGCACCTGTTGCCATCATCCTGATTCTTGTTCCTTTTTTTACCCTGCCCTGCTTAATGCGGCAGAATACAATAACTCCCTTATATGGGTCATATACCGAGTCAAAAATAAGTGCTGCAAGCTCTGCATCAGGGTCGCCTGCCGGTGCGGGAATCTTAGTCACAATTGCCTCAAGTACCTCTTCTATGTTGATACCATTTTTAGCAGATATAAGCGGAGCATCCATAGCCTCAATTCCGATAACATCTTCTATCTCAGCCTTCACACGCTCAGGTTCGGCACTTGGCAGGTCAATCTTATTGATAACCGGAAATACATCCAGATTATGATCCAATGCAAGATATACGTTGGCAAGAGTCTGGGCCTCAATACCCTGTGCAGCATCAACCACAAGAATGGCACCATCACAGGCTGCCAGACTTCTCGACACCTCATAATTAAAATCTACGTGTCCCGGAGTGTCAATCAGATTAAAAATATACTCTTCGCCATTATTAGCTTTATACACGGTTCTCACTGCCTGAGACTTAATTGTTATGCCACGCTCCCGCTCCAAATCCATATTGTCAAGAACCTGCTCCTGCATCTCCCTGCTTGTTAAAAGACCGGTTTTCTCAATAATTCTGTCAGCAAGTGTTGATTTGCCGTGATCTATGTGAGCAATTATACAAAAATTACGAATATTTTCCTGTTTAATATTGGCCATTATAAAACTCCATTTCAAAATTATTCAAGTGTTGCCAGATACTCCATAATACCATCTGCAATAGCCTGGGCACATGATTCGCTATTGCCTATAACGACCTGGTTATCTTCTGCATTACTTACAAATCCAAGCTCTATAAGTGTGCTGGTCATATTAGTATGTCCATTGACATAGTAGTTTACATCGGCCTCACCTGTTGAGCCAAGATGTACTCCTCTGTTCTTGTTGGCAAAAAGACTGTTCAGATGATTAAGGATGGAATTAGACACTGCATAATCAGCGGCAAGTCCACTTTTTTCAATCCACGCCTCTATACCTCTTGCAGTTGGGTCTGCTGTATGGTTATTTCTATGAATTGACACAAAAAGACATGCGTCTGTAGCATTGGCTATCTCAACTCGTCTCTCCTTGGAAACTGTGACATCACTGTCCCGTGTCATTATTACTTTTATACCTGACTCCTGCAGCTTGTCTCTTACAAGAAGACTTATTGTAAGACAGTTATCTTTTTCCAATATTCCGTTGGCCACTGCACCTCCGTCAGTTCCGCCATGACCCGGATCAATAACGACTACGTTCTTGTTGCCCACGTAGCTTTTAGACGGTGCCTGGGTTGTATTTTCTGTGGTCTGCTGAACGTATACCGTCTCAGGCTGTTTTGAATTATTAAGCTTAATAGTATTTACCACAAGTGCAACTACACAAATCATTAAAACGGTAAGTGATATTCCTATAAGTACCCTGCCCATTACGGTAATACGACTCCACAATGAACGTTTTCTTCTTCTATACGTAGATTTTGCCATATATTCCTCCAAAAAGCGCAAATTTTCACGCCACTCCAAGTATACCACATTAAATAAATATAGGCAATTATAAATTGTATTTATACAAATTTATACATTTTTTACAATTGCTACACCAAATTTTCACAATTACCGGGTATACTACAATTGTTAACAAAAAAGAAGTTAATCATTGATAATATACCATGGTAATGAGTGATTGACTTCGCCTAACAATAACCTGCCGTAAGCAGGATTACATATATTTTTTTCATATTTTTCTTCCGCATTAAAAAAGCAGCCATTATCGGGCTGCTTTTTTACTATCTTGCCAGAACTTCTATAATTTCGCCAACATACATGGTATGCATATCTTTGTCGGCATACCACTTTTTCATAATATCCGTATCAATCATATTATCCTCTGTAATCGGGACTGCTGCCATTTTCTGGCACACAAATACAAGATTAGCCTCATCCGGAAAAGGAATTCCATGTATATAGTTGCAGCTAAGTCCTGCTACTGCAAACTTGTCCCCATCTCTTCCCGAATTAGCACCGCAATACTTCAGGGCATCCCTGTATTTTTCATCAAGGAAGGCCATTGTAAAAAACGAGCCCTGGTCAATAAACTCTTTGGTGTATCTTGATTCTCTAACGAAAATAT
>JBJENU010000025.1:0-3933 GCA_051880355.1 Lachnospiraceae bacterium
GAATGTTGTGTCCAGCTTGCCGCCTGCCACGTACCATGTACCTGCTCCGTTTGTCACAAATCCGGTGTATGATGTGTCTATAATACCATTCTTTACATACCAGAATATACTGTCTGAGCCCTGTACAAGTCCTGTCTTGGTGGTATCTGTTACATCATCCACATAATAGTACCACAATCCGTCATCATCATTCTTGTAAAGTCCGTTCTTCTTTTCTGCTTCAGGTTCTGATTCCTGTGAAGCTTCATAAGCTACAAAGTTGCCTGTACCATTGATTCCAATGACACGAAGCTCTGTTGTAGGACTGTCTGTAGGACATACAACAGTGTACTCGCCTGTTGTAAGCTCGTATGTAAAATCTTTTTTAGCGCTTGAACCGCCTGTTACACTTGTTTCGCCGTTCTTTTCGGCAACTGCTGTTCCATCTGCTGATACAACACTGATTGAAGAGGTCTTTGTTGAACCTGAGCTTGACGCTGTTACAACAAGTGTTGCTGTACCGTTAACCTTTACGGTAAAACCGGCTGCCCCACTGTTAGCAACTGCAATTCCTGTAACATTATTGGTCGCATTACCGGCAGAATCTTTTGCTGTCTTGTATACAAGAGCACCTGTTATCTTGATATATCCATTGCCAAATGTTGTGGCAGTAACGGACGAACCATTAGTAGCTGTAAATGTTGTGGCATCAAAGCCGATTGTCACGGAAGGTATCGTCTCTGATGAACCTGTTGCAGGAATTACAGTCACATCACTCTTTGCAGTACATCCTGTTGTTGTACAATGATGAGACTTTGAACCGGGTGTTGTCTCTGTTGCCGAAGTATCAATTGTCCACTCTGCCGAGTACACATGGTTGTTTGTTGCAGCAATTTCCTCAGTCTTGGTATGGCCTTGCGTTCCTGCCTCACAACCTGTACATGTATATGTCTTAATACCTGTCTGGTAGCATGTAGGCTGTTTTGTAATTACACCATCATCATATGTATGTGTATGTTCCTGTGTTGAACCTGATTTTTCAAAGTTGATAATGAAAAGGTTAGTTGAATTAGCCTTGGTAATTGTATGGCTTCCGGCCTCAAGTGACACCGTAACAACACCATTGGCATCACTTGCATATTTAGTTCCGTCAACCTTGACCGCACCCGCATTGTCAGTTTCCGCAAATACAAGTGTAAGCGTGCCTGCTGAAGTTGTGCTAAATGCAACATTTGTAGCATTTTCCATCTTAAGACATTCTGTATAAGTTGTTCCGGCATAGGTAACTGTTCCCTTTGAGCCTGAATAATTACCTGTTATTGTATAAAGACTGTTGTTATTCTTTTGTCCTGTGAAGTAATTGAAGTAACTGCTACTTACATCACCTTCGGTCGAACCGCCTCCTGTTGAATTATCAACACCCCTTACAGCCACATTAGGTCTTAAAGGAAGAGGAGCATCCGAACCCAGGTAAAAGCTTGGATGTGGCGGCTGATTATAGGCTGTCTGCTGGGCTGATACCTGATTCCTATATTGTGGATCATGCATAAGCGTTGCAATTCTGTAATCAGTGTCATAAGTTGTACAGTATATTCTTATTGATTTACTGTCGCTGGCTCTGACAATTACCTCTTCTCGCCAGTCGCCAAAAATATCAGCAGAAAGGCAAGGCGTACCCTTAGTAGTATTACATGTGTAATAGCCATCTGTTTTCTTCAGGGTTGAAATTGTTCCGTTTTCATTCATTTTTGAAATAGTTGCAGCGGTATCTGTATATCCATCCAAAATTTCCCGCTCAAGGTCACCATCCCAATAACACAAGAAATTAATTGCCGGTCTTTTACAGCTTAACAGATTGCCGTTACCATCATAAACATCATTGCCAAGTCCCCAGAATTCTCCACCGGGATTGCCGCTCCACACATTATCAGCACAACATCTTCCGGTATCTTTTGAACCGTCTACATGAAAAATCTTTGTGCCCTTTGACGCATCTATTAAAGTAACTCCATATGGTTTATCTTCATGGCATATCCATAGCTCAAGTCCGGCTCTGTCAGGGAGAAAATCTCCCACATGCATGGCATCACCATGGCCCATATTAAGACACCACTTTAATTCACCGTTATCATCTATACAGGTGTTTCCTGTAATGATTTCCTGTTTGCCATCTCCATCCACATCAGCCGGCATACAATTGTGATTGCCATCACCGTATCCCAAAGCTGAAGAAGAAAATCCTGTATCAAAAAACCATCTTTCTACAAGCTTCTTATCCACAACATCATAGGCACATGCCGTCATTCTTGTATAATAGCCCCTCATGGTAACTGCACTTGGATGAACACCATCGAGATAAGCCACTGTACCAAGAAATCTGTCTACCCTGTTTCCGTAGCTGTCTCCCCATGCGCTGACCGTTCCTCTTGCCGGGTTATAATCAACCGTATCAAGTGCTGCTCCTGTTCTGCCGTCAAACAATGTATAATACTCATTACCGGTTAAAATATAGCCTTTAGAATTAGCATATTTCTTGCTTGCATCACCAATTACTTTTCCTGTTCCGTCAACTGTACCATCTGATGTCTTGCAGGTCATTTCTGCATAGCCATCACAATCAAAATCAGCCACCAGAAACTGGGTATAATGAGCTCCGGCTCTGATATTAGGTCCCAGGTCTATTCTCCAAAGTCTTGTTCCGTCAAGCTTAATGCAGTCTATATACACATTTCCGGTAACACCACTAATGGAATTATCCTGGGAATTAGACGGATCCCATTTAAGAAAAAGCTCATATTCTCCGTCACCGTCAGCGTCTCCAACTGAACAGTCATTAGGCGAATATGTACAATCTGATGCAGTTGGCGGTGTGAGATTTATCTGCAAATAATCAGTATCCGAAATAAGCTTACAATCCTCTTTGTCTACACTTACTCCATTTACCTGGCTCTCAACCGTATATTTATCTGTTGCCTTCCCGTTTGCATCCAGATAGCAGGTTGCCTCCCCAATATTGCTTGTATAAATTAATGTTCCGTTTCTGTACAGTTTAAAAACTGTATCATCCGTGTCATTGGCAAGATATCGCCAGCTTACAAGCATTCCGGAGCCTGTGTTAACAGCCGATATACCCCTTCCAAGCTGTTCAACCACATTTAACTTTAGGCTGCCCTCCGCCGCGCTAACCTTATTAAACCCACTAATTCCCGGCATAGCCGTAACACATACTACAAGTGCCATCACACCTGCAGCACAATGCCTTACAATTTTTTTTAGTCTCATAAAAATACTCTCCTCCAAAAAGCTGATTATAAATACACTTTACCTGTTTTTTCGTGATTTTTCAACTAGATTCTCTGCAATCTTATTCGCTGTTGTTCTTGCGATTACCCCCTCTCCTTTTCTGTCATTCCATAATTCAGGCGTTTGCAAAATGCCACAAGCCGCATAAATACGGCATTTTTTTGTTACTAAAAATAGAAATCTCCTCACGGTTTGTGGTATAATGGAGTTGACTGGAAACCATAAATCACGCACCGAAAGGAGATATATCTATGATACCACATTGACCTTGATGAAATTATTCCGACTTCTTTTTACAGGCATTACTACGCATCCATCGGCAGAAATCGTAAATATCCTTTGAATTACTCTATTGTAAAGCTCATAGTCACTATCCGGCTCGCTTGTAAAAGTACAAAGGTTTCAATATCCAAAACCGAAATGGAATTACCATTTGTGCCATTCAGGTCAATCACAGAAAAATCTGTCTGCCCAAAATCCGGCCAAAGTCTGAAATATATAGTTACCTGGAGTTATTTCAAATACTTCTGTGCATATTCCTCCAGTTTTTCATACGAAAGCTTCAAGCTGTCAGGATCCTTCAATAAGTCATGACCGGAGTTGGGAAAATCAATAAAACAGTTCTCTATTCCATAATATTCTAATTGTTCT
>JBJENU010000026.1:0-3912 GCA_051880355.1 Lachnospiraceae bacterium
CTGCAGGTTATGAATAAAAAACTTATATATAAAATAGATTCCCTGTATCGGGACGATTTCAGGGTTACAGGATATGAATTCGGCAAGGGGAAAAAGTCTGTCTGTGTTGTAGGCAATATACGGGGCAACGAAATACAACAGATATATGCCTGTTCCCAGCTTATCAGGAAATTAAAAATGCTTGAGGCAGACGGCAAGATAAAAAGCGGTAAAAAAATATTGGTTATTCCGTCAGTTAATCCCTATTCACTCAATATCAAGAAGCGTTTCTGGCCAACGGATAATACGGATATTAACAGAATGTTTCCGGGATACTGTCTTGGAGAGACTACACAGAGAATTGCAGCCGGAGTCTTTGATGTCATAAAGGATTATGAATATGGTATTCAGTTTGCATCATTTTATATGCCGGGAAAATTTACACCGCATATCAGAATGATGAAGACCGGCTTTGAAGATGTGGAATGTGCCAAAAAGTTTGGTATGCCATATGTTGTCCTCAGGAACATAAGACCGTATGATACGACCACACTTAATTATAACTGGCAGGTATGGGAGACACAGGCATTTAGTCTGTATACTACAACCACGGAGAGCGTTGATAAGGAAAGTGCAGGTATGGCAGTAAGAAGTATTCTTAAATTCCTGTCAAAAATGGGCATTATTGAGTACAGCGGTCATGACGGGTATATTTCCATGGTGGTTGAGGATACTGATATGGTATCTGTAAGAACCGGTGTTGCAGGAATATTTGAGAGTCTTGTCAATGTGGGAGAGGAAGTTGAAGAAGGCCAGCTCATAGCCAAGATAACAGACCCCTATGAGGGTGAAATAACGGAAAAGATTTTTTCACCTGTAAACGGGGTTGTATTCTTTCAGCAGACTGACCCTCTTACATATGCCAATACATCAGTATTTAAACTTGTTATGAGAGAAAAATAACTATACTTTCCGTAGATTGTTTTAAGTGATTTTCAGAGGTAGAATGGCCATGAAAGGAGTTGAAAACAATGAACTACATAAAAGGAAAGATGATAAGACTGTTAAGAGAGAAAAATAATCTGACACAGGCAGCACTTGCAGAAAAAATAAATGTAAGTGACAAGGCAGTGTCTAAGTGGGAAAATGACAGGGGAATGCCTGACATAACAATATTGCCGGTACTTGCTGAAGCTTTACATGTATCTGTGGCAGAACTGCTGGCAGGAGATGAGATTACAAATGAAAATGTATGCGGAAATATGAAAAATTCATTGTTCTATGTCTGCCCAATATGCAAAAATGTAATCCACTCTGTTGGAAAAGGTGTTTTTTCATGCCACGGAATTGTACTGCCTTCTCTGTCAGCTGAGGAAACTAAAGGTACAATAGAGGTTAAGAATGTTGAAAATATGTACCTTGTATCGGCGGACAGCCCTATGACCAAGGACGATTACGTATTGTTTATGGCCTATGTCTCAGCTGATACCACACAGATAGTAAGGCTTTATCCTGAACAGGAAGCGCAAGGTGCTTTTCTGAGAAAAGGGCACGGTATTGTCTATGCATACGATATAAGGAACGGTCTCTATAAAAAAATGATTTAGCCTGAAAATTAACATTGATAATTTTCAGGCAGTATGGTACAATATATGCAGTGGCTTGATAATGAATATGGAGGCAGATATATGAATATTAGTAAGACTTTAGAAGGCACTGAATTGACTATTGCTCTGACAGGCAGGCTGGATACCACAACTGCGCCTGAACTTGAGAAAGAAGTTAAGGATTCTCTTGATGGAGTTACAAAGTTTACACTTGATCTGGCAAAGCTTGAGTACATATCATCAGCAGGATTAAGAGTGCTTCTTGGTGCACAGAAGGTTATGAATAAGCAGGGTGAGATGACTGTCACCAATGTAAGCTCTGATATACAGGAGATTTTTGATGTGACCGGATTTTGTGATATCCTGAACATTCAGTAGATTATCGGAGGAATGCCTTTATGCGGTTTGCAGGGCATTCTTTTTTGTCGTGTATACTATGCGACAAAGACTAGCAAAAGAAGGCAGGTGTATTATGGCAGAATTAAATATTGCCGCAAAAACGGAAAAACTCAACGAAGTAATCGGTTTTGTGGAAGAACAGCTGGAGGCTGTCAACTGTCCGCCCAAGATAATGATGCAGATTAGTGTTGCAGTTGAAGAGATATTTGTAAATATTGCCCATTATGCCTACGCGCCGGGGGAAGGTATGGCTGATATTAAATTACAGTTATCAGATGATAATACTGCTGTACGAATTTCTTTTTCTGACAGCGGTATCCCTTACAATCCTCTTAACAATCATGAACCGGACATAACACTTTCGGCAGAGGACAGGCAGATAGGCGGTCTTGGTGTCTTTATGGTTAAAAAAAGTATGGATAATGTTGAATATGAATATCTTGACGGACATAATATTCTTACCATCGAAAAATCTTTGACAGTGAAATAGTTATTACAAATTACATTATATGGCTTGACAAAATTCGACACATAGTATAGCATACTACATATAGAGTTTAATAATACCAGTTTGCTCTCTATGGAAAGGTGTATATATTTATGAGCATTAAGATTGTATCGGATTCTTCAGCCAACCTGACGGAGTTTGGAGGACTTGAATTTGTGTCGGTTCCACTGCACATTATTGTCGGTGACAGGGAGTTTGTGGATGATAAGGGAATTGATGTGGGACAGATGCAGGAGGCACTTGATTCATACAAGGGTAAGACTTCCACGTCCTGCCCGAGTCCGGATGACTGGCTTCAGGCGTTCGGTGACGCTGATTCGGTTTTTTGCATAACCATCACAAGTGCACTGTCAGGTTCTTTTTCTTCTGCCAACATTGCAGCGCGTATGTATGAACAGAATAATCCGGGAAGGAAGGTATACTTAATTGATTCACTTTCTACAGGACCGGAGCTGGTGCTGTTTGTTGAGAAGATTAATGAACTTGCATCCAAGGGCATGGAGGCATCTGATATTTATGACAGGATGTGCCAGTATGTTAAGCATACACGCTTGTATTTTTCTCTTGCCTCACTTAATAATCTTGCCAGAAATGGCAGAGTCAACCCTATTCTTGCCAAAGGCGTGGGACTGCTTGGCATAAGAATTGTGGGTAAGGCAAGCGATGAAGGAACTCTCCAGCCAATGCATAAAGGCAGGGGAGACAAAAAAGCTATTGAACATATAATTAATTCTATGAAGGAATGTGGATATAAGCATGGACGTACAATTATAGCCCACTATTCTAATCCGGAGGGGGCAGAGGCACTGAAGAGACGTATAGAAGAGTCTTTCGGGCAGTTTAACGGATTTATACATAAAACTACCGGTTTGTGCAGTTATTATGCTGAACCGCAGTCAATTTTAATTGGTTTTGAATGTGAATAATTTTAATTGTGGCTGTGAAAAACTGCGAGAAAGTTTTTTACAGCCACTTTTGACATTACACCCTTGACATGGCAAAGGGGAAAAAGTATCATATAAATGAGCGTTTGCTTTATTGGCAGAGAAGGAGGAAATATATTGCGTACTGTAAATGAAGAAGCCCGCAGGGCAAAGAAAATGGAGATTATGGAAAAATGCTTCGACTGCTATGCGGAGAACGGACTTACCGGCGTTGGCGTAAAAGCAATTGCGGATGCCTGCGGCTGTAATGTTGCAAGTCTGTATCAGTATTTTGAAAATCTCGATGACATTATTATTCAATCCACAGAATACTGTATGAGTAAGGTGGAAGATGATTTTATGGCGAAAGCACCTACAGATGTAAGGGACTTGTGGCGGTTTATAGACGAGATACCATACTGGACGGCAAAAAAGCACGGGAAGAAATACCGCCTGATGTATCAGGTCTATACCCACCCGAAATACAGAGAATACG
>JBJENU010000027.1:0-3879 GCA_051880355.1 Lachnospiraceae bacterium
TTAACTTTTCAACTGATTGTACATGACCAATGGCAAGATCCACAACATGAATGTAATCTCTTACGCCGGTTCCGTCCGGTGTATTGTAATCGTTACCAAATACTCCGAGACATTTTAACTTGCCAACGGCAACCTGTGTAATGTATGGCATAAGATTATTAGGAATTCCATTAGGGTCTTCTCCCATTGTGCCGCTCTCATGGGCACCAATTGGATTGAAGTACCTGAGCAGGATAACATTCCATTCATTATCGGCCTTCTGGATATCTGTAAGAATCTGTTCCAACATTCCCTTAGTCTGTCCGTAAGGATTAGTTATGACACCCTTCGGACACTCTTCTGTAATAGGTATAAACGCCGGATTGCCATATACTGTTGCTGATGACGAAAAAATAATATCCTTGACATTATGTTTTCTCATCACATCAAAAAGCACAAGAGAACCTGATATGTTATTGTAATAATATTCCAGCGGCTTTGCAACAGATTCTCCCACTGCCTTAAGTCCTGCAAAATGAATTACTGCATCAATACATTCACGGTCAAAAACATTATTCAGACCATCACGGTCATTAATATCAACCTGGTAAAATGTAACCTTTTTTCCTGTGAGTGCTTCCACTCTCCTAAGTGATTCCCTGCTTGAATTGGCAAGGTTGTCCACAACCACAACCTCATAACCTGCATTCTGCAATTCAACAACTGTGTGGCTTCCAATGTAACCTGCACCACCTGTAACTAAAATTGACATAAGTACCTCCTCATACTGTATTAACTAAGAGTACGCAAATACTCCATAAAGTTTTCTTTATTTTCCATTGCCGTGGTTGTAGGTCTGCCTAAATCATCCCTTGCACCGATGGAACACTTAACTTCAATAAGGGAAAGCCTTTGCGTTGCTTTTGCCTTTGAAAGTTCTGTATCCAAATCTGCAAATGTATCAACACTAACTGCATTTTCATATCCACATGCTTTTGCAATGGCAACAATGTCAAGCAAGCCTGCCACTGTTGGCATACCGCCTACTGTCTCATGGGCACTGTTATTTATAACAATATGAATCAGGTTTTGTGGCTTATTGGCACCTATCACTGCCATTGAGCCCATATGCATAAGCAATGCGCCGTCACCATCGATACACCAGACTCTGGTATCCGGCTTGTTAACCGCAACCTCAAGGGCAATACTGCTGGCGTGGCCCATGGAGCCCACAGTAAGAAAATCATATTTGTGACCCTGATTGTTGGCTTCACGTGCTTCAAACAGCTCACGGCTGGCCTTACCTGTAGTACTTACAATAACGTCCTCACCGGTATGGCCTATTATATGCTTTATGATTTCTTCCCTGACCATAGTGTTATGATTAGAATATACAACCTTTTCGTCATAACTTAATGCACCTTTTTTTACAACGAAGGCTACCTGCTTGCCAGCCTCAAGAAGCTTTGAAAAATCTTTAAAAGCTTCTTTTACTTCATCAACGGTTGTGTCTTTATCAATTACAAAGCTTGCTATATCCATATCATCAAGTAATTTTACAGTCACCATGCCCTGATAAATATGCTGTGGCTCGTCGTGAACACCAGGCTCACCACGCCATCCTATAATAAATACGCATGGAATTCCATACACCTTATCATTCATAAGCGAAGCAACCGGATTGATAATATTGCCCTCACCGCTGTTCTGCATATACACCACCGGAACCTTTCCCGTTGCCAGGTGATAGCCTGCAGCAAGTGCTGTGGCATTGCCTTCATTGGCAGCAATTACATGTTTTTTTACATCAGTCCCATAGGTGTTGACAAGATAATTACACAGTGCCTTAAGCTGTGAATCAGGGACTCCTGTATAAAATTCTGAACCTATAACATTAAGTAATTCTCTTACTTCCATTCAAACACGCTCCTGTACAATCTCTGTAAATCTCCGTTTTCAAGGATTACCGGGTTATTTTTAAGTCTTGTGGGATTGACCTCATCAGCCAGTCCTGCTATTTCAGACTCCGCATTTGCAAAAAAAGCCGGAGCCTTAAGACCGCATTTTCTTACAATAGCCTCAAACTCATCAACAGTAATGAGTTTTTCCAATTCCGTAAAGGTTTCCTGCAAAAATGCAAGCCCTCTTTCATCTGCCACTGACTCTTCATGGCCGGCAAAAATCTCATAATCCATAAACTTCCAAAGCCCAATAAGACAGAGGGCAACTGCATGACCATGTGCAAGGCCGTACAGTGATGTAAGCTTATAGCTCATGGCATGACCTGCAGTAGTCTGGGTAATATTAATTGCCTGACCTGCCAGGTTGGCAGCCCTTAACATTGCATCATTATTTTCAGGAATATTGGCAATATATCCGTCAAAGTTATCTAAAATCATCCTTATTGCCTGCTTTGAAATCTCCCTGCTATCATCAGTTGAATTAACTGACCAGAAGCTTTCAATTCCATGGCTCAATGCGTCAAAGCCTGTTACCTTACGCTGATATTCAGGCAAGTTGTCCAATACTGACCCATCAAGAAGCACATAATCAGGAATTATGCTGTCATGTGTAACAGACTGCTTATTGCCCTTATAGTATACAACAGAAAACCTTGTGGCCTCGCTGCCGGTTCCTGCAGTTGTAGGAATTGCAAAAAGCCTTACATTAGTCTGGGCCTTTTCCTGCTCTATAAGAGGCTTACTTAAATCTGCAAAAATATACAATTTTATACATTTTGCAACATCCATTGCACTTCCGCCGCCAATTGCAATAATTCCATCACGATTACTGATTCTATAAATTTCAATACCTTTTACAGCAGAAGAAATATCAGGGTTAGGTTCAAAATCATCAAAGATGACAAGCTCAGTTCCTAAATTCCTGACCCTGTCCATAACAGGCAGCTTTTGGCAGGATCTACCGCATACACACAAGAGCCTTTTTATCTGCTCTCCTTCAAGGGCTTTTTCTAATTTTTCAAAAGCAGCTTCGCCTTCAAATACCACCATTAATAGTCCTCCGGTATAAGGGTAAGAATCTCTTTAATAGGCATGCAGAAGCTGTCTGCCTCCTTAGACCTGTGATTCTTTAAAATTGTCTCTGCAACATTCTTCATGGCAGGAAAAGCACTTCTTGTCAAGTGGTTAGCGTAAATAATAACATTAGCGCCTCTTTGCTTAAACTCTTCCTCTGTCACTGAATTAAATGATGTCGGAACCAGAATTATAGGGGTAGTACTATCCTTTTCCCTGAATTTTGCCATAAATTCAAAAATTTCATCCGGTTCTTTTTTCCTTGAATGAATCATAATTCCATCGGCACCGGCTGACACAAAGGCTGCTGCCCTCTCCAGAGCATCATCCATTCCCCGCTCCAGAATAAGACTTTCGATTCTTGCAATAATCATAAAATCCTTTGTCTTCTGGGCTGCCTTGCCGGCACGAATCTTGGCACTGAAATTCTCTATTGTATCCTGAGTCTGTGCAACCTCCGTACCAAAAAGAGAATTCTTTTTAAGTCCGGTTTTATCCTCAATAATAATGGCAGATACGCCCATTCTCTCTAATGTTTTAACAGTGTAGACAAAATGCTCCGTAAGTCCGCCTGTGTCTCCGTCAAAAATAATAGGCTTGGTTGTCACTTCCATAATGTCATCAATAGTTCTGAAACGTGATGTCATATCCACAAGCTCAATGTCCGGCTTACCTTTGGCAGTAGAGTCACAAAGTGATGAAACCCACATGGCATCAAACTGATAAATTTTTCCATCTTCACTTACCTGTGTATTTTCAACAATAAGACCTGTAATACCGCTATGAGCCTCCATGGCAGTAACCAGACCCTTCATATTAATTGCTTTTCTTAAACGGCTTCTTCTCACATCCGGAAGGGATAATT
>JBJENU010000028.1:0-18542 GCA_051880355.1 Lachnospiraceae bacterium
TGACTGTGATTTACAGAACAGAAATGTTACTTACACCCTGAAAGCAGTTGAGGCAGCAAAACAGCTTGGCTGTCATACCTTTGTGGGTGCAGGCTCCCAGGCCGAATACGGAAGGTTTGAGGGGGCACTTAATGGAAAGGTTCCTGCCTTTCCGGAGACGGGCTACGGAATCGGCAAGCTTTGTGCCGGACAGATGAGCCGTCTTGCCTGTAGACAGGCCCAAATTAAGCATGTGTGGGCAAGAATTTTAAGCGTGTATGGTCCTTATGACGGCCCTTACACCATGATTATGAGTACCATTGAAAAACTCCTTCATGGAGAGACACCGCAGCTTACGGCAGGGGAACAGAAGTGGGATTATATCTACAGTGCAGATGCTGCGAGAGCCCTTTTTCTTATGGCTGAAAAAGGAAAAGACGGTATGGTTTACTGTGTCGGAAGCGGTAAAATACGTCCGTTGAGAGAATATATCGAGGTAATGCGTGACTGTGCCAATCCGGCGGCAGAGCTTGGATTTGGCAGGATACCTTATGGCCCGGGTCAGGTATTTTACCTTCAGGCTGATATTACCGATTTGAACAGGGATACAGGCTTTGTGCCTGAGGTATCATTTGAAGGAGGAATCAGAAAGACCATTGAATGGTATAAAAAGGAGCAACTGTTATGAAAAAAATTAGTATAATGGTGCCTTGTTACAATGAAGAGGAAAATGTGGTTCCACTCAGTGAGGCAATCATAGATATGTTTGCAAAGGATTTGCCGCAGTATGACTACGAAATACTTTTTATTGACAATGATTCAAGGGACACCACAAGAGTGAAGCTTAGGGCTTTATGTCAGAATAATCCTAAAATCAAGGCGATTTTCAACGCCAAAAACTTTGGTCAGTCTAACTCTCCGTATTATGGAATATTGCAGACAACAGGTGACTGTACAATTCCGGTATGTGCCGATTTTCAGGACCCTATTGAAGTTATCCCTGAGCTTGTAAAAAAGTGGGAAGAGGGTTATAAAATCGTATGTGCAGTTAAGAGCAAGAGCAAGGAAAGTAAAATTATGTATTTCCTTCGTACCTGCTATTATAAGTTAATCAGAAAAATGTCAGATGTGGACCAGATTGAGCATTTCACAGGCTTTGGCCTCTATGATAAAAGCTTTGTACAGGTTCTTCGGGACCTTAAGGACCCTATTCCTTTTATCAGAGGTATTGTAGGGGAGCTGGGATTTAAGAGGACAGAGGTTGAATACACACAGGCAAAAAGAAGGGCGGGTAAGACCCATAATAACTTTTTTACATTGTATGATGCGGCAATGCTAAGCTTCACATCATATACAAAAATCGGTCGTAGAATTGCCACATTTATAGGTGCAATTGTTTCAGGAATAAGCCTTATTGTCGGTATTGTGTATCTTATACTTAAGCTTGTTTACTGGGACAGATTTGCCGCAGGTATGGCACCGTTGATAATTATTGTTACATTTATGAGTTCGCTGCAGATTTTTTTCATCGGACTTATGGGGGAATATATTCTCAGTATGAATAAGCGACTTATGAACAGGCCACTTGTGGTTGAAGAAGAAAGAATTAATTTTGATATTAAGGAGGACGGGGAACAATGAAGAAAACAGCATTGATTATGGCCGGCGGCAAAGGTGAACGCTTCTGGCCCAAGTCAAGAATTGCAACACCAAAACAGTTTCTGTCACTTACAGATGACGGAAAGACAATGATTCAGCTTACAGTGGAGAGAATCAGTCCTTTGGTGGCACTGGAAGACGTATATATAGCTACCAATGAAATGTACAGGGAGCTGGTTTTGGAACAGCTTCCGGGGCTTCCTAAGGAAAAGGTTCTGTGTGAGCCTGTTGGAAGAAACACAGCTCCATGTATAGGACTTGGCGCAATGCATATCAGCCACAAGTACGAAGATGCAGTTATGATAGTTCTTCCGTCAGACCACTTAATCAAGGTAAATGAAATATTTATTGATACCTTTACCAAGGCCTGTGAGGTTGCGGAAAGTGGCTGTAATCTTGTGACTGTAGGTATTACGCCTAACTATCCTGAGACGGGCTACGGATACATTAAATACAATAAAGACAGCAAAAGCGGTGAAGCTTACAGTGTTGACCGCTTTGTTGAAAAGCCTAATCTTGAGAAGGCCACAGAATACCTTAACAGTGGCGATTACCTCTGGAACAGCGGTATGTTCGTATGGAAGGTTTCAACAATCGTAGAAAATATCAGGAAACATATGCCTGAAATGTATCAGGGCCTGCAGACAATAGGTGCAGCAATAGGAACGGATAAGGAAAACGAAGTACTTGTAAGTGAATTTCCTAAGCTTCCTTCTGATTCTGTGGACTACGGCATTATGGAAAAGGCAGACAACATTTTTATTCTGCCGGGCAATTTTGGCTGGGATGATGTTGGCTCCTGGCTTGCAGTTGAGCGTATCAGAAAGAATAATGAAGACGGCAATGTGGTAATGGGCAATGTTGTCACTGTAAACACAACTAATTGTACTATTGAAGCTAAGGACAAGCTTATTGCAACAGTTGGTTTAAAGGACATTGTAATTGTTGATACTGATGATGTAACTCTGGTATGTGACAAGGTTCACGCAGGAGAAATCAAGCAGGTGCTTGGCAAGCTAAGAGATGCCGGCAGAAATGAATATTTATAAAAAGGAGAATATAAAATGAAAAACGCATTAATTACAGGTATTACAGGACAGGATGGCTCATATCTTGCAGAGCTTCTTCTTGAAAAGGGCTACAACGTATATGGTCTTATGAGAAGAAAAGCAGTTGTTGACTATGGCAACGTAGAGCATATTAAAGACAAAATCAACTTTATCTATGCTGATATGACAGACGTTGTATCTCTTATTTCTGCCATGAGAATTTCCCAGGCAGATGAAGTTTACAACCTTGCTGCCCAGTCATTTGTTGCTACTTCATGGGATACTCCTATCGGAACAGCAGAAATAGATGGACTTGGTGTTACTAATATGCTTGAGGCAATTCGTACAGTTAAACCGGAAGCAAGATTTTATCAGGCTTCTACATCAGAGATGTTTGGTAAGGTTCAGGCAATCCCTCAGGATGAGACAACACCTTTCTATCCAAGAAGCCCATATGGTGTAGCTAAGCTTTATGGTCACTGGATTACCAAGAATTACAGAGAAAGCTACAATATGTTTGCATGCTCAGGAATTCTTTTCAACCATGAGTCAGAGAGACGTGGTAAGGAATTTGTTACACGTAAGATTACAGATGCAGTTGCAAGAATTAAGCTGGGTGTACTTGACCATGTTGAGCTGGGCAATATGGATGCCAAGCGTGACTGGGGTCATTCAAAGGATTACGTTAAGGCTATGTGGCTCATGCTTCAGCAGGATGCTCCTGATGACTATGTAATTGCAACAAATGAGACAAGAACAGTAAGGGAATTTGTTGAAACTGCATTTAAGGCGGCAGGCATTGATGTTGTATTTGAAGGTACAGGTGTTGATGAGGTTGGTAAGGATAAGGCAACAGGTAAGGTTGTTGTTAAGGTTAATCCTAAGTTCTTCCGTCCTGCAGAGGTTGAGCTTCTTATTGGCAACCCTGCAAAGGCTGATTCTAAGCTTGGCTGGGTTCGCGAAATTTCATTCCAGCAGCTTGTTGAGAGAATGGTAAAGAATGATTTGGCACTTGTTGAAAAAGAAATTAAGGTTGCCAATATTCAGTAATATTTTTTAGGAGGATTTTTTCATGAAAGCGCTCATAATAGGTGGAGGCGGCTTTGTAGGCCCATATCTGGTCAGACATTTGAAGGATGACTGCGGCTATGAGGTTGCAGTGACTAAGACTGAAAAAGAAAGCCTGCAGTTTGACGGGGTTGAAATAATGAATCTGGATATCCTTGAGAAGGCCCAAATTGACAGCCTTCTTGAAAGCGTGCGCCCTGATTATATTTTTCACCTTGCTGCCCAGTCTTCAGTTGCTTATTCATGGAAAAATCCTGCCCTTACCATTGACATCAATATAAAGGGCTGCATCAATCTCCTTGAAGCCTTAAAAGACCTTGATTACAAGCCAAGAACACTTCTCATTGGCTCCGGCGAAGAGTATGGTCATATTAAGGCCGGTGAGTGTCCGATTATTGAGGACAATGTATTAAGACCGGGTAATATCTACGCAGCAACAAAATCCTGCCAGAATATGCTTGGGAAAATTTACAGTGATGCTTACGGCATAGATGTAATGATGGTAAGAGCATTTAACCACATCGGACCTAATCAGACGCCTATATTTGTGGTGGCTGATTTCTGCAAGCAGGTAGCAGACATTGAAAAGGGCTTGAAGGAGCCTGTTATCAATGTGGGTAATTTAAGCGCAAAGAGAGATTTTACAGACGTAAGGGATGTTGTGAGAGCTTACGCACTTCTTGTCAAAATGGGACAGCGCGGTGAGACTTATAACGTAGGCAGTGGACATGCCCTGCCAATTAGTGAAATCCTTGATAAGATTGTTGCACTGTCAGATTGTGACATTAAGGTTGAAGTTGATCCGGACAGACTCCGCCCTGTTGATGTTCCGATAATCGAGCCTGATATTACCAAAATTAATCAGGCAACGGGATGGAAACCGGAAATTTCACTGGATACAACTATAGAAGAGACTTTGAATTACTGGAGGCGACGGGAAGAGTAATGAATGGTAGTAAACATGCCGTAAAAAAGGAAGTCATTGGCGCTGTGTGCTTAATGGGCTTTTTTACGGTACTTTTAATTGTTTCAATAAGAATGTGGCGTCTTGATATGAGTATTCCTTTTTTTTACGGATTCGAGGGATCACAGGAAGGCTTTAATATAGTCAGCGCCATATGCGATGGCAGCATAGGAACAATCCCTATGGAATATTCGCCCTTGTATGTGTGGGAACTAAGGGTAATGTATGCCGTTACCGGCAGTGTGGGCTATGCACTTAACTGGTCGTTTTTAATAAATTTGTGTATAACGGCAGCGGTAACATATGTTGTTCTTAAGAAGCTTAAAGTATCTGTTTTTGCATCAATTATGGCAGCAGTGTCTTTTGCATTGCTTCCATACGGATTTGTGCAGGAAAGCTATTACAGCGGAATGAGTATGTGCTGCTTCATACCTCTGAGTGTGTGGCTGTGCATGTGGATATTTGAGGAGCAGAAGCCATTTAGCGGGAAAAATATAATTATTCCCATTGTTTTTGTTGCACTGATTGGACTTACAGGTGGCGGATATTATCTTTTCTTTACCTGTATTATGATTTTGACAGCCGGTGTATCAGCACTTTTAAAAACAAAGCGTATGAATGCATTGTGGTCAGGGCTGGCACTTACAGGTGAAGCTGTAATTCTCCAGATTATTCTTTCCATAGGGCACACATATATTCAGGGTGATATTGAAAAATCAGAGGTTCTTGGCCTTAAACTGTTTCAGTTTTTTGTACCGACCAACAGTTTGAAGCTTGGAATGATTGAAGAATATATGCAGGATTATAATGCCAAAAGTATGTATATTAATGAAAATGTGGGCTCGTATCTGGGTATCATTGGTATTATAGGGTTTATTGTGCTTGTGCTTACACTCCTTGTCGGCATGAATAATAAAAATACAAGTGAGAGAGTCAGGATGTATTCCGAAGTTATGCTGGTACTTATTTTTGTAGGTGAAATGGGAGGAATCGGCACATTGCTGGTGGTTCTTACAGGCACAAGGCTGGTGGCATTTAACAGGGTAAGCGTGTTTATTGCATGCCTGTGTATTTTTGCCGTGGCATTTCTTATTGATTCAATAATGTCCAGGATATCAAAAAAGCTGGTGCTTGTGGTCTTTGCCGTGGCGGTTACAGGTCTGACCGCAGTTTCGGTTATGTCACAGGTTCCGCAGAGCTTCTATACCTACACTGAAAAAAGTGCTGTTGAGTATCCTAAGGCCATTGAGACAGCGCAGGTGGGAGGTGTAAGATGAAGATAAAGTTAAAAAACTGGCAGTATGACTGTATATGTATAGCTGTAATTCTGGCAGCAGTTACCATTATGCTTAGCTGGATATATTCATGGGGCAAAATTGATATGGGTGCTCCGTTTTATTATGGCGGCGGAGATGAGATGTCAGGTCTTGTGAATGCCAAGGTCTTTGAGACGTCCGGAAATAATCTTGAAACAGACAGGCTTGGTGCACCTTTTGGTACAGCCTACTATGATTTTCCGGCAAGCCTTATGCATAATTTTGACTTACTTACGTTGAAAATATGTGTAAAGCTTTCAGGTGACGCTGTTACAGGAAATAATATTAATATATATCTTATGTTTTATCTTTCAGCAATAATATCATTTTTTGTTATGAAGGAGCTTAAGGTAAAAAGACTTCCGGCGGTGCTTGGAAGCATAGCTTTTGCTTTCACACCTTTTGTGCAGTCAAGAATTACAGGCCATACACAGCTTGCAGAGTGTTATTTTATACCTCTTTCAATTTTGCTGTGCGTTTGGCTGTATGAGCGGGATGATATATTCTGTTTTAATAAACAGTTTTTTAAAAATCCAAGAAATTACTTTGCAATTCTGTTTATAATTTTAATCGGAAACAACGGAATTGCATACTATCCGTTTTTTACCTGTTACCTGCTTGTGGTAACGGCAGTGGCAAAGTGGATTAAGACACGCAGATTGTCAGGCGGACTTAAGTGCATCATGGCAGTTGCAGGAATAGGCCTTATGCTCGTTATTAATATGCTGCCGTATATATTCTATGTAAGGGAAAACGGCAGTGTTGAAGCTGCTGTAAGACAGCCGCTGATTCATGCAGAAACTTACGGTATGAAAATAACACAGCTTTTTATGCCTATGAATGCATCAGGTAATACGTATGTGGCAGATATAATGAACAGATACAATTCTAATGCTCCCCTTGTCAACGAGAATGTTACTTCCTACATCGGAATCATCGGTGTTGTGGGATTTGTACTGTTGTTGCTGGTACTGCTTGTGAAATCACAAAGGGAGAGACTTGTAAGATTAAGATTTTTGTCCCAGCTTAACATATTTATGGTGTTTTTAGCTGCGGGAAACGGAATAGGAACAATGTTCTCGTATTTTGTTTCACCTATGATTCGGGGATATAACAGGGCTTCAGTTTTTATCGCTTATATTTCAATCCTTGGAATATGTCTGTTTTTAAGCGAGCTGGCAGAACGGTACAACAGATACGTGGTTGCCGGCGTGAGTACTGCCTTTATGGTGTTTGGCATCTGGGAGCAGTCAATGCCAATTGGAGGACAGCTCTATAATGTGAGCAAATATTACAGCGATAAAGAATTCTTTGAAACCATGGAGAACAGTGTTGAGAAGGAAAGTATGATATTCACCCTTCCGTATCACATTTATCCGGAAGGCGGAAGCAAAAATGATATGCCACAGGATGCTCTTTTTGCAGGAATGATTCTTACGGACACACTGAAATTCAGCTATGGCGGAGTTGTAGGAAGACAGCCGGATATATATTGTGCAGAAACAGCGGCCATGCCTGTTAAGGATATGGTGAAAAAGCTTAAAGAAGATGGATTTGCGGGAATATATATTGACAGACGGGCATACACAGAGGATGATTTAAATACACTGGAAAACCAGTTATCACAGATAACCGGAAGTAATATAATTGTTAGTAAAAATGGAGATTTGAGCTTTTTTAAGTTTAAGTAAAAATGAGGAACGGGAAGATGGAAACAAATTTACAAAAAGCACAGCGTATTAACAGAATTACTATGCGCAAACTTCATGAAGTCTGCGAAAAATATGGAATTACTTACTATCTTGATTCAGGCGCCCTTTTAGGAGCAGTGCGCCATAAATCATTTATTCCCTGGGATGACGATGTTGACGTTGCATTTACAAGGGATGAGTATGAGAAGCTTTTAGCTGTTCCTAAAGAGGAGTGGGGCGAGGCTTTTGAAGTGGTTAAATGTACTGAACTGGTTAAAGACGGAGGCTTCCTTGATTTTGTTACAAGACTTATTTACATGAAAGAGGAGCTTCCTTTAAAAACCTACGATAAAGCAATAAGCAAAATAAATCCGCAATATAAAGACAAAATCGGAATAGACCTTTTTGTCATTGACACGGCATATGAAAGCTCTTTCAGACAGAGACTCCATATATTAAAACTTAAGGTTTTGTATGGAATGGCCATGGGACACAGGGACAAAATCTACTATTCTGAATACAGCGGCCTGAATAAGGTAAGAGTTTTTATTCTTGCGACTCTGGGCAAATTAAGAAGAGCTGAGAAACTTGTTGCAGAATATGACAGGGTAAGCAAAAAAGCACCGAAAAACAGTCCGGTGCTGTATTACAGCAATTATCCCATTAGCTGGCTTGGTATTGTGGTAAAAAAAGAATGGTATGCTTCAACTGTCAGAGTACAGATTGATGATGATTATTTTAATACAATGTCAGGTTATAAGCAGGTGTTAAAAGTTGTATATGGAGATTATATGAAGCTTCCGCCTGAAAATAAGAGACATCCTGACCATATAAAGGAAGATATTTAATGAGATTTTTTGATAAAATAAAGTCCATAACCGGTGATTTGATGTACAGCATGCTGGGACTTATTGTTATGAATGGTGTCATACAGCTGGTTTTGTATCCACAGTTGAACAGATATATGGGTGAAGAGCGTTTTGGCGTTGTACTCACTCTTATATCAATTGTTGCAATTATGGGTTCAACCTTCGGCACAGGTGCCAACTATTCACGAATGGTCACCAGAAAAAAAGGAACTGACAGCAACGGAGATTACAACATATTCCTACTCATAATAGCAGGATTGAGTGTGATTGTTTCGCTGGTTGGCCTTTTATGGCTGGGGGAATTTACCCCGGTGGCTTTTATCGGCTTTCTGATATTGATGATACTCACGGTTATCAGATATTATTCTGATGTTGAATTCAGACTTAATCTGAATTATAAAAGATTTTTTATATATTATCTGCTCATAGCGGCAGGATATGTTGCAGGCGTGCTTTTATATCCTCTTACTAATTCATGGATTTTTGCCATGATTCTGGGTGAAGGCGCAGCAGTGGCCTTTGTAATTATTGCAGGCGGAATTTTTAAGAGACCGTTGTTTGCAAAGTCAGAGCATTTTGGAACTAATATGAAATCCATTATGATTATGAGCGGAACAGATTTGATTGCTGCCCTGGTTCTTAATTCTGACAGGATTCTTTTGCAGGCATTTGCAGGAGGCGTGGCAGTTACGGTATTTTATGCGGCCACGTTAATCGGCAAAATGATGTCTCTTATATCTACACCTCTTAACGGTGTTATTATAGGTCATCTCAACAGATATGATGGCGGTCTGTCATATAAAACCTTTGGCAAAATCTGCGGCGCATCCATTCTGCTTGGTGCAGTCATGAATGTTTTCTGCGTGGGTGTATCCTATGTATTCGTAAAAATAATGTATCCTGATATTTTTGACATGGTTGTGCCATACCTGTGGCTTGCCAATGCAGGACAGATTTTTTATTTTATTTCCAACACGCTGACAGTGGTACTGATGAGATTTACCGACGAAAAATACCAGCTATATATCAACGTAACATACCTGGTTGTATTTCTTGTTCTGGCAGTTCCAATGACCTATATGTGGAAGCTTATGGGTATGGCTGTGGCACTTTTAATTGTCAACACCGCCAAAATTTTAATAATTGCTTTGTTTGGCTGCGTGCAATTAAAGAAAAAGGCTTGACATAGTTATATAATAGTGATATCGTGAATAAAGGTTGTGACATTGGTATGTCGTGACCTTTTTATAAAAACTAATGTTCAAAAATACGATATATTATTAAAAAATGAACAAAGGAGTAAAAATGTTAAGTTTAGGTCAGTTTCGGTGTTTGTATAACATCTGGAAGGCAAAGGGTCAGAGCCTGACCCAGAGAGAGCTGGCATCCGTGACAGAAATGTCCCTCGGCAAGGTGAACAGTATTATAAGTGAGCTTATGGATGCAGGGCTTATAAGTTCTGACAATTTAATTACGGTTAAGGGAATAGAAGCTCTTGAGCCATACAGGGTTAAGAACGCGGTAATTATGGCAGCGGGAATGAGCAGCCGCTTTGCACCATTGTCTTATGAGAAGCCTAAAGCACTTCTTGCAGTCAAAGGTGAGATTCTTATTGAGCGTGAAATCAGACAGCTTCAGGAAGCCGGAATCACTGATATTACCATGGTGGTGGGCTATATGAAGGAAAAACTTTTCTATCTTGGTGATAAATACGGAATAGATATTGTAGTTAATGAAGATTATTACAGGTATAACAATACATCCTCACTGATGCTTGTCACTAAGAAGCTGGATAATACTTACATATGTTCTTCAGATAATTATTTTACAGAGAATCCATTTGAGCCATATGTATACAGGGCGTATTATTCTGCTGTATATAGTGCGGGAAAGACTGATGAGTACTGCCTTTCCTATGACAATAAGGACAGAATCACAGGCGTTACAATTGGCGGCGAAAATGCGTGGTATATGCTTGGCCATGTATATTTTGACAGAACCTTCAGTAAAAAGTTTGCGGATATCCTCATAAGAGAATTTGAACAGCCTGCTACCAGAAATGGACTCTGGGAAGATTTGTATATTCGTCATATAAGTGAGCTTGATATGTACATCAGGAAATATAACGAAGATGTAATCAAGGAATTTGATTCTCTGGATGAACTGAGAAGCTTTGATGCAAAGTATCTGGATAATGTGGACTCCCAGATATTCAAAAATATATGCAGGGTCCTCAATGTAAAGGAAAGCGAAATAACGGATATTTATCCTATTAAGGCCGGGCTTACCAATTCATCATTTGCATTTACGTGTAACGGAACCAAATATGTGTACAGACATCCCGGCGCAGGTACACAAAATTATATTAACAGAGCCAGCGAAGCCGCTTCAATGGAGGTGGCAAGGGAGCTGGGACTTGATAAAACCATTATTTACATGGACAAAAAAGAGGGCTTTAAGATTTCCTATTTTATTGAAGATGTAAGGACCCTTGATTACCACAACGAGGAACAGGTTAAAACAGCTATGGCAATGATTAGAAAGCTGCACAGCCACAAGGTTGACACCGGTTTCGGATTTGATATATGGGATGAAATAGATAAATTTGAAAAGCGGCTTGCAGATACCAGCCGCAATGATTTCAGTGATATGCACAAGCTGCATAATGCCATTGTTACGTTGCATAAATATGCAGATGAGGATGGGGTGGAAAAATGCCTCTGCCACTGCGATACTTATGACCCTAATTTCTTAATTGATAAAGATGGCAATATGTCGCTTATTGACTGGGAATATTCGGGAATGGCAGACCCGGCAGGGGATCTTGGCACATTCATTGTGTGCTCGGATTACACTGTTCAGGAGGCTGACAGGGTAATTGAGTATTACCTTGGAAGAAAGCCGTCTGACAAAGAACTGCGCCATATTATGGCTTATGTGGCGGCATCGGCATATTACTGGTTTGTATGGGCTATTTACCAGGAAAGCGTGGGTAAAAATGTGGGCTCATATCTGTACATATGGTACAAATATTCCAAACAGTATTCCAGACGCGCACTGGAATTGTATGGCTGTTAAATATAACAATATATAAAAATAATACTTTACATTTTGGTAAAAATGGGCTTTAATATTAGTATAATAGATAGATGAAAGGAGTTCATTTTTACCATGGGAAAAATGGCAGACAAATTTGAAGAATTGGGAGTTATCCCGGTAGTAGTTATTAACGATGTTAAGGACGCACTTCCACTTGCTAAGGCATTGTACGAAGGCGGACTTCCTTGTGCTGAGGTTACATTCCGTACAGCAGCAGCTGAGGAATCAATCAGACAGATGCATGAAGCATATCCTGATATGGTACTTGCAGCAGGTACTGTTCTTACAACAGAGCAGGTTGACCGTGCAATTGCAGCAGGTGCTTCATTAATCGTAAGCCCTGGTTTCGACCCTGAAATCGTTGACTACTGTCTTGCAAAGGGCATTGAAGTATGCCCTGGTATTGTAACACCATCTGAACTTGCTCAGGCAGTTAAGCGTGGTCTTACAAGAGTTAAATTCTTCCCGGCTGAGCAGGCAGGTGGCATCAACATGATTAAGGCTATGTGCGCTGCTTACACATCTGTTAGAATTATGCCTACAGGTGGCATCAATGCTAAGAATATTGCTAATTACCTTACATGTGACAAGATTTTCTGCTGCGGCGGTTCTTGGATGGTTAAGGGTGATTTAATCAAGGCTGGCGAATTCGACAAGATTAAGGAAATGACAGCAGAAGCTGTAGCTTTAGTTAAGGAAATTCGTGCTGCTAAGTAATTCAATATTCCTTTAGTACTTAATAACCCCCTGCGTGTAGAGTTTTTCTATGCACAGGGGGTTTTTATGTAAATAAATATATTAGGAGAATTAAAATGACAGACACAAAAGAGCAGTCAATTGAGGAACTGATTTATTCCGAAACTGCAAAACGTCTCGATGAAATGCAATCCCCTGATTACGAGTTTCCTAAGAAAATCGGAAAAGGTGATGTTGTGGCCATGTTGATTGGCTTTGGCGTAAGCGTTGTGCTTATAGCATTATGTATGATGGGGGTTATTGTATAATGTCTAAGAATGCAGATTACATAAGACAGGAAACTGTCACAGGCGTTGTGCCTATGCTTAAGGGCGACAGAAAATATTCTTTTCTGGATTTGTTCTTATCCACAAGCGGTTTCGCCATTGCTACATGGTGTTACACACAGGGTGCATATGTTGCACAGTATTTATCATTTTCACAGATGCTTATTAACATCTTCTGTTTCAATATTGTATGGATTATTATCGAGTGCATACCTGTACTTTTTGCAACAAGATACGGTATAGATTTATGGATTTGGCTGAGGTCCGTTTTTGGACAAAAAGGCGTTGCGGTGCTCTCTACGGTTATCAGCCTCGCCAACTTTGGCTGGTATGCAGTTGCCGCTAACCTGTTTTCATCATCAATGATTAATCTTGCAGGTAATTTTGGTCTGTACCTTAATCCTGATATATGGAATCCTATACTTGGAACCTTGTGCGTAGTACTTGGTACACTTATTGCACTTGGCGGTCCTGATGTTATTAAGTGGACCAACAGATTCCTTGTTACAGCACTTCTTATTGTAGGTGCAGTAGTTGTTGTGCTTTGTTTTACAGCAGTACCTATCGGCGATATTATTGCCTACAAGCCGGTTGTTGATAACGGTTTGTCTTCAATAGAGAACTTTATGTTGTCAGCAGAAGGTAATGTGGCTTTTGCTTTTTCATGGTCAACACAGGCTCTGGTTATGCCAAGACTTGCCAAGACTGAGAGAAGCGGTTTCTGGGGTACGTCAACAGCATATGGCGTTGTTGCTCCTTTCTTCGTAACAGCAGGTGGCGTAATGGCAATTGCCATGTTTATCAAAACCGGTGTATACAGTGACGACCCAACAGCTATGCTTGCAACACTGTGCGGTTCAGGCGTGGCACTTCTTTCACTTTTGCTTGTTGCATTTGCCAATGTTGGTACACAGGGAACAGGTTCATATGTTAACTGTATGATTGTAAAAAGCGGTATGCCAAAAGTAAGCTATAAGATTCTTGTACTCATCGCCATGGTATATGTAAGTGGTCTGACAATCTGGGGCGGTGTAAGTGAAAACTTCGGTGCATTTATTTCCCTGGCTGCATATTTGCAGGGACCAATCATCGGTATGATAGTAGTGGATTATCTCATTGTTAAAAAGCGTAAATTGTCTCTTAAGTCTGCATATTTTATGGAGGGACATGATGCGTATAAATTCACGGGCGGTGTCAACATTGTTGGCGTAGGCTGTCTTGTGATTACATTTATCCTTGCAATGCTCTTTGTATACAACCCAATGACAGGCGAGATTAAGAGCAACATATTCCTTATAACAACAGGAAGTGGCTTCACCGCCATTGTAGGAGGATTCCTCTACTGGGTTGCAAGCATTATTCCGCCAATCAGAAAGTATATGTTAAAAGACAGAGAGGATTTGGAAATCCAGTAAATTCCACATCCCGTCCAGTAACAATTTAAGGCTGTAAATATCTATGAGAAAGATATTTACAGCCCATTTTTGTTGACAGAATGTGGTTTATTTGGTAATCTTAAGGTGTATATAGAGATATTTTTGGAGGTTACAGTGAAATTATCTTTGGTGGTGCCCTGCTACAACGAAGAAGGCAACGTAGATGACTTTTTTGAAGCAGTAAATAATGCATTTGAAGGGAAGATTACAGATTACGAAATTATCTTTGTGAATGACGGAAGCAGGGATAATACTCTTAAAAAATTGCACGTAATACATCAGAATAATCCGGAAAAGACTGCCGTTGTAAGTTTCTCAAGGAATTTTGGCAAGGAGGCGGCAATTCTTGCAGGTTTAAAGCACGCAAAGGGTGATATGATTACATTCATTGATGCTGATTTACAGCAGCGCCCAGAGGTCGTTACGGATATGGTGTCGTTTCTTCTTGAACATCCTGAGTATGATTCTGTTGCTGCATATCAGGACAAGCGGAAGGAAGGTCTGATGCTTAGGGGCTTTAAGAAGCTTTTTTACAGGCTTATGAACAGAATAAGTGAGACTGAATTTAAAAACGGAGCGTCAGATTTCCGAACTATCAGAAGATGTGTTGGTGATGCAATTTTATCTATGCCTGAATATTCCAGATTTTCAAAAGGGATTTTCTCATGGGTGGGCTTTGAGACCTACTATATGCCTTATGAGGCCTGTGAGCGCAATTCCGGCGAGAGCAAATGGTCTTTCTGGAAATTGTTCAGATATGCCGTGGAAGGCTTCGTATCATTTTCCACTTTTCCACTTAAGATTGCAACTTATGCAGGAATTCTTGCTTCATTATCATCAATTATATATCTTATAGTTGTTGTGATACAGAAGATATTTTTCTCAATTGATGTACCGGGATATCCCACAATAGTAGTGCTGATACTGTTTATCGGAGGAGTGCAGCTGCTGATTCTGGGTATTATCGGAGAGTATCTTGCCAGAGTTTATCTCCAGAGCAAGAATCGGCCTATATACATAGAAAAAGAATATTTAGCGGCAAAAGAAAGTAAAAATGAGGTAAAAGAAGATGAAAAGCAGTAAAAAAGTATTATGGATTGCGTTGATTGCGGTTGCAGCAATAGGAATTTGTGTATCGATATTCTTTTTGCACCGGATACCAATACGGCCAAGGGTGCCGTGCACTGCGACAGTGTTACCCAGGAAGGCCAGAATGCTTATATCGATATGGTTGGCATGTCAGTTAAGTTTGCAACCTATGAAGGATACGAAAAATTAGGCTTGCATTTTTGTGAAGATATTAACGGTAATGTTTATATTATTACCCTCAATGACAGTGAGATGTCAAAGTATCAGGCCCAGAACTTATACTGGCTGGGCATTACCGATAAGCAGCCTGAAGCGGTGAGGATTACAGGCAAGGCGTACAAGTTTGACAGCGAGATTAAGGAAATAGCAGTGGATACCCTTGAAGGCTCAGGAATAACAATAGCAGATTTTGCAAATTATTTTGGTTATTATTATATTAACACTAATGTGAGTGCAACCAGCAGCAAGAGCTTTATTGCAGCCGTAATAGTGTTATTTATCAGCATTGTGCTTCTTGCAATTGGTCTTTATAATTTCTTTGCAGGAAAGAATATAGCTGATGACCAGACTCACAGATATGGTCTTGCAATTGCATGCGGTGTGTTTGGACTTATTGTTGCTTCGCTTATTCCAATGGCACTTGGTATGTTCCTTAAGACAATCAGCTGGTATGCAATGCTGGCAGTTCCTTTTGGCTTCTTTATAGGATACAACCTTATTGAGAAGGAAATGAAGCTTGCAACCAAGATACTTTACATTTTCCTTTCAACGGTTATGGGCTTTGTGTCGATGTACGTTGTCTATGTCTGGACATATTATAACGGAATGAATGAAGCTGCTGTTGATATGTCGTTTATGCAGGCTGCCGAATCATTCTTTGATAACATTGACAGTTTTAAGGAGCCGTTTAAGGTAAGGATGTATCTGGCACTGGCTCCGGTAATTTCATTAATCTTCTCAATAATTCTTGCGTCAACTAACAAAAATAAGCAGGTTGTACAGGCTAACACGGCAGAGAAGGCTAATATGTACGTTAATCCGGAGGCAATTGACAATGGTGGAGAAAGCACAAAGTCTGATGCAGGAAGTATGGATGATAATTTTGGATATGTTAATCCGCAAGAGGATGACGACCAGGAAAAATAATAATTAATTAAGGAGGATTCAGTATGGGAAATGTAGCTAAGAATCAGGACATTGAGCAGCGCATTGAGGAGCAGAGGTTAAAGCTTGCCACATTGCAGATAAAGATAAAAGAAAGCAAGCTTCCGGTAATAGTCCTTTTTGAAGGGTTTGGCGCAGCAGGAAAAGGCAGTGTTTTAAGAAAGTTAATTCACAATCTGGATCCTCGTTTTTTCAGTGTTGAGGTAATGGATACTCCGAGTAAGGACGATAAGAGAAAACCATTTTTATACAGACATTTTGTAAAAATACCTGAAAATGGAAAATTTACATTTTTTGATTCCGGCTGGATGGACGAGATTGTTAAGAATCGTGCAGGTGGCAAGTATACCAAGGAAGAGTACCGGGCAAGGGTTAACAGCGTGAAAGTATTTGAGCGCCAGCTTACCGACAACGGCTATATTATCAAAAAATTCTTTTTTGACATTGACAGAAAAGAACAGAAAAAGCGGCTTACTGCTCTTCTGGCAGACAAAAATACTGCATGGCGTGTAAGCGGGTTTGATTTGTGGCAGAATGAGCATCATAATAAATGCAGAAAGTATTTTACGGAATTTATGGATGAGACCGATATGCCGTATGCACCGTGGCACATTATTGATTCCTGTGATAAAAAGCAGGCAGAGCTTTCAGTCCTTGAGATTATCAACAGTGGTCTTGAGGAGGCAATCAGGGCAGGAAGAAGGGAAGGAAATGTTACCAAGAACGTATTTCCTCTGAAGAAGATGCCAAAGCTTGCCAAAATTGACCTTAATAAGACTTTTCCGGATGAAGATTATAAGGAAGAGATTGATAAACTCCAGAAACATCTGGGAGAACTTCACAACGAGCTTTACCGCAGGAAAATACCTGTTATTGTAGCCTACGAGGGCTGGGATGCAGCAGGAAAGGGCGGTAATATCAAGAGGCTTACCCAGGGCCTTGACCCAAGGGGCTATGAGGTATGTCCTATTGCAAGCCCGGAGCCTCACGAGAAAGCCAGACATTTCCTCTGGAGATTTTTTACAAGACTGCCTAAAACCGGTCATATTACCGTATTTGACAGAACTTGGTACGGAAGGGTAATGGTAGAGCGGCTTGAAGGCTTTTGCAGTGAAAAGGACTGGAAGAGAGCTTTCAATGAAATTAACGAATTTGAAAAAGAACTTACGGACTGGGGCGCAATCGTTGTAAAATTCTGGGTTCAGATTGATAAGGATACCCAGCTTGCACGTTTTACAGAGCGACAGAATACACCTGAAAAGCAATGGAAGATTACCGACGAGGACTGGCGCAACAGGGAAAAGTGGGATTTGTATGAAAAGGCAATTGATGAGATGATTACTAAAACCAGTACGGAGTTTGCTCCGTGGAACATACTGGAGTCCAACGATAAGCATTATGCCCGCATTAAGGCGTTAAAGATTCTCATCGCAGCCATTGAAGAAAGATTGGCAGAATAATTTATGATGACTAAACTTGAAGAGCATTACAACAAATTTAACGAAGAAAAGCGTCTTACCAGACGTCACGGACAGGTGGAATATATAACCTCCATGAAGTATATTCATGAATATCTTAAGGAGTTTAATAATCCTAAGATACTGGACATTGGCGCCGGAACAGGAAGGTACAGCGTGGCTCTGGCCGATGAAGGCTATGACGTTACGGCTGTTGAGCTTGTAAAGCATAATCTTGGTCTTTTGAAGGCTAAAAACAGTACAGTCAAGGCCTATCAGGGCAATGCACTGAGAATGAGACGTTTTAAGGATGAAGAATTTGATCTGGTGCTGCTTTTTGGCCCTATGTATCATCTGTACACCTTCGAGGATAAGTTAAAGGCTCTCAATGAAGCTAAAAGAGTGACTAAAAAGGGCGGAGTAATATTAGTTGCCTATCTGATGAATGAATATGGTGTAATAACATATGGTTTTAAGGAAAATAATATAAAAAGATGCATTAAAGAGGGCAAGGTTGACGAGAACTTCCAGTGTATATCCACAGAGGATGATTTGTATGACTATATGCGCCTGGAAAATATTAACAAATTAGCCAGGGAGGCAGGGCTGACCCGGTTAAAAATCGTGGCAGCAGACGGCCCTTCAGACTATATTCGGCCTGTGCTCAATGCAATGGACGA